>JASHRB010000234.1 GCA_030037575.1 Candidatus Sulfotelmatobacter sp.
ATAAACATTGTCATCACATCGTGCGGATTCAGGTGATTGTGCATGGGGCCTCACTTGCGGAACCTGCCGGAAAACAATTTGGGATACGCTACGCGTTGGATAATTTTGACCTAAACTTGCGGCAGTCGGCAAAAATTGGCAGTCCACGCGGAAAATCTGAGGTGGCGAGGAAAGCGATAATGAAACGCGCCTGGCTACATGCCGTCATCACCATGTTGTTCATGGCCGCGGTAAGTTCAACCCGGGACCGCAACCCACCCTCGCCGCGCTCGCAAGAACGCACCACCCGCGAAGTTGGGCACACCCCGCTCATGCTCCCGTACTTTGGAGTATTCGACAACATCGCCTGCAAGGTCCAGGACAATTCGCTCATGTTGCTGGGCCAGGTTGGACGGCCAACGCTGAAATCGGATGCCCAGAGTTCGGTGAAGCGTATGGAGAGCGTGGAACAGGTAATCAAGCAGATCGAAGTGCTTCCGCCGGCGCCCAAGGATGATCGCCTGCGGCGACTGCTGTTTGACGCGATCTACGGCCCTCCGGCGCTCCCGAAATATTCGCTGGGGTGCAGCAGCCGATTCGCACCCTGGTGAAGAACGGTCATGTCGACCTGGAAGGCATTGTCGACCCTGATAGCGACAAAAAGCTCGCCGCCATGAGAACGAACGGAGTGCCCGGAATCTTTTCCGTTGATAACAATCTGCAGGTCGCGAAATCGAAGTAAGCGGACCTTGAGAGGGACGCAGCCGATGGAAAAGAGCAGGCCCGCGCGTTTTATCAACCACGCATCCTGGCGATCCTATTGATCGATAAAATCACGCGTTTGCAAATGGATCTTCCAACGACGGGCTTTGCGGGGTGAACAGTTCGGCTCCGTTTTCCGTGATGTGCATATCATCTTCCAGGCGAACACCGAAGTTCCCGCGAATATAAATGCCCGGCTCGTCGCTGAACGTCATATTGGGCGCAAGCTTCAACCTGTTGCCGCGCACAAGATAGGGCCATTCGTGCCCATCCATGCCCATCCCGTGGCCCAGTCGGTGAGTGAAATACTTGTAGTCGGGACCGTAGCCGGCGTCAGCGATCACTTTTCTGGCCGCGGCATCGACGGCTCCGCATTCCAGTCCCGGTCGCGCCGTTGCGACCGCCGTGGCTTGGGCTTGATGCACGATGTCAAAAACTTTCTTCATGTGGTCGCTGGCCTTGCCGAGAACAAATGTGCGCGTAATATCGGACTGATACCCTTCAACCGTGCAGCCGTCATCGATCATGACGATCGACCCTTCGCGAATTGCTTGCGGCGTGGCCGAGCCATGGGGCAGAGCGGAATATTCTCCCACCTGTACGCTCGCCTCGCCGGCAAATCCCAGCCGTCCGTAGGCCGCAGAAATCAAATCTCCGACTTCGTCCTGAGTCATCCCTTCGCGAAGCGCTTCATAGACGGCCTTGTACGCCGACAACGTCACATGGCACGCGAGCCGCATCAGCGCGATTTCGTGCGCAGTCTTAATCATGCGGCAACCCGCCGTTACCGGCGTTGCGCTCGTAAGCGTAACTTGCGGAGATGCTTTCGAAATGCCATCGGAAAAAACGAAGCGAATGGTTTCTTCAATTCCCAGCTTGCCGGTCGACAGGCCGCGGTCTTTCAATCCCTGCGCCACACGTTGATACGGACTTTCGTCTTCCTGCCAGGTGCGAACGTCGGGCCGCTCGCCTTCCGGAGCGTTGGCCAGCTGTTCGCGGGCGCGGCCTTCTTCAAACGCCGGACAAACATAAAACGCTTCCCCTTTCACCGGCAGCACCAGCGCGAACAAGCGCTCGCCGCCCCACCAGCGAATGCCCGCGAAATATTGAAGGGATGTACCTTCCATCAGCACGATCGCGTCCAGGCCGTTTTCGTCCATCAGTGGACGCGCGCGCTGCTGGCGGGCGCCGCGTTCTTCGCGCGTGATCGGAGTGGCTTCCCTCTTGCGTGATTTCAGTTGCGCAAGCGATGAGGGCAGGGAAGCCTTGTCGGTTTTATCCGCTTCCGCGGCCCGACTCAACAACGGATGCGACACCGCCGCGGTCCCAGCCACCGCACCACCTGCTCGCAGAAACCTCCGGCGTGAAATCATGAAGCCTCCTAAGAACGTGACCGGACATTATAGGGCGTGAGACTGCGGTCGACGAAACAGCTGCCCCAACCAAGAGGATTCAAAAGTCGCGAAGAACCAAATCAGTCCGCGTTGATTTCAAATTGTAGCGGAGGCAGAGCCGGAACATGGGGATGTTGCGCGTCTCGCCAAAAAATCTGGAAGCACTCGCCGTTGCTCTGCGGAGTCCATGCGCTTCCATCTTGATATTTGACCAGGCTGGGAAAAAATACCCAACCGAGAACCCTGGCGGCGTCTTCCGTACGCACCCCCGGTTTCTCGAGAACCTGCTCCCGGCCGGGCAAGATCGGCTTTGTCGTGTGCCACGTGGCTCCGTAGGGCCGGCGCAAATCCTGCGGCGCCATGAACATTTCGGAAGTGATGACCAGGTTCGTGATCGGTTTGCCGCTGGCATTCGTGACGGTCAGCGTGTTCTTTTCCGGATGGCTCCAGAATTCGATTCCCGCCAATGTTGCCGGGCATTTGCTTGGCTGTGGTTTGTAGATCGTGTAGATGGCCATCATCCCGCTCTCCATGTGATCCGCGACGTGGCAGTGAAACATCCAACTGCCGGGATTGTCGGCGATCATGTCCACCGTTTTCATGCTGCCCGGGAGCAACTCGATCACGTCCGCGTGTCGTCCCTCATCGGTCACGGTTTCGCCGTGCCAATGCGGAGTGTGCAGGTCAGTCTCATTGCCCAGCGCCAGCAAGTACCACCGCACCTTGTCACCTTCCTTCATGTAGAGGCCGGGAAGATTGCCGAAAATGTATCCGTTGATCGAATAGAACTGCCCGGCCGGCTGGCTCCCCATTTCGTTGAAGATCATGAACGACGCCACAAATTCACGATCAACGTCTTTAGGCGATCCGTCGGGCTTGGCTTTGCCCTTCGCAGTGACGATGATGGGTCCCATCAATCCCGCATTGATTTCCATCGCGGCCTCGACATGCGAGTGATACCACCAGACGATTGAACTCGCTTGCCGAGGTCCCGGTCCACTCGCCGCGTTGGCGAACCAATGATAGGTGTACCGGCGTCCCGGAGCGATGCGGTCGCCTTTGCCGAATGGGAGATAAACCGAGCCTTCGTTATCTTTGTCGTAGCGCAGGCCGTGAGGGTGCATGTCGTGCGCAAGGCGAGAGCGATTGAGGAATTCCACCACAATTTCGTCGCCCACCTCCGCGCGAATCACCGGACCGAGAATTCCTAGCCAATCCGGTTGCGGCTTCTTCACGCTGAAGCTGTCGTCGGTGTATTCGATGAAGCGCGTCTTCGGCCACTGCAGCTTGAGCCACGGCTGACGGATTGGTACGGCATTCATCAGATTCATGCCGCTGGGCGCGTAATTCCATGTGACGTCTTCAGCGGCGATGTAGTAATGCCGGGTGGCGGCCAAGCAGGTCGTAATTGAGAGCGGCAGAAGAAGGCAAATCGCAGCAGCGCGCGGAATTCTCACCAGCTCATTATCCCATCGCAATTAACCCCGATGCTACCGGTTCGGCCGCCGGCGATTTTGGCGGAACGCCAAGGTTCGCCCCTCAGTTGGCCCAGGGATTAGGCGCCGCCACGCTGCAGGCTGACGGAGGGTCAATCGTCTGCGTCGGCGGAGTCGGCGGCGTTGCCCACGGTACGTTCACGAAATCGAAGAATTCATCCATCGTGGCAAGGGGCGAAGTCGTGCTCCAATACGCATCGCGCGCGGTGAGCGCAGGCACGTTGAATCGCTCTTCCACCAGATTGAGCCACGCGGTCGTATCCCGCACCGTATGAGAAACGTAGTTCTTCTTTGAGAATGGAGAAATGATAATCACGGGCACGCGATAGCCGGTCATGCCGAAGCTGCAAACTCCTGAAGTCTGATCCGCCCCCAAACATTCATCATTCGTCTGTAAATCGATGGGATACTGATCTGCATTTGGATTTGGGACGGGCACCGGCTGCGGCTGCACGTGATCGTAGAAGCCTCCCGCTTCGTCATACGTGAAGATCATCGCGGAATCTTTCCAGCTTACGCTGTTCATGAAGGCATTGATCAACCCGGCAGCGTATTGCGCTCCATCCTGAATATTCTCCGGATAGTCGTCGTCATCCGACGGATGCTCGTCAAGCCCGGCGTCGGACGCCGGTTCAATCAGTGATACCTGCGCCAAAGTGCCGTTCTGAACATCGGTCGTGAATTGCGATACCGGCACAAAATTCGCATATAGCGACGGCGTGCTCTGCACCTGCGATTCGAACGTAAACATGTTCACGTAAGAGACGTTGGCCAGGCACTGATTCAGTTCGCTTCCGGTTTCTCCCGAGCAACTCGTGCCGTCGGGGTTGACGTAAACCCTCCATGTAATCCCCGTCCCCGCAGATTGCAGCGACTGAAAAATGGTTGGGCTTGAGAAAGGATTGGCGTCATCGCTGTTGCTTCCCGGAGGATAGGCGTAGCCATCGGAAGTTGCGGCCAAAATATAAGCGCGATTCAACTGCGTGCGGCTCATGACCGGAGAAAACCAGCGGTCCGAGGTCGCGAACTGGGTCGCCATGTAGTAGTAGTAGTTCAAGTCGGCGTCGGTAAAGTAGCCCATGGTGCGGTAGCCATTCACGTCGTTTACCGGATTGCCGCCATTCGAAGACAACGGATATTGCCGGGCATCATTCGCTCCCGCCTCC
>JASHRB010000235.1 GCA_030037575.1 Candidatus Sulfotelmatobacter sp.
TTTCCGGGACGTGCTCGAAACCTTGTGGGCGCACAAAATGCGTGCGTTTCTCGCCATGT
Source organism: Candidatus Sulfotelmatobacter sp. (assembly GCA_030037575.1). Classification (GTDB taxonomy): domain Bacteria; phylum Acidobacteriota; class Terriglobia; order Terriglobales; family Acidobacteriaceae; genus Sulfotelmatobacter. The sequence goes on from JASHRB010000235.1 coordinate 60, forward strand.
TTGGCATCGCCTGGGGCATTGTTTCGATTGTTCTGATGGTCGCGGCCGGCGAAGGCCTGGAAAAAGGGCAAGAGGAGCAAGCCAAAACCCTCGGCAAGGACGTGATGATCGTTTTTCACGGCCGCACCAGCCTGCAAGCCGGGGGAACTCACGCCGGCCGGCTGGTGCATTGGGACGACGAAGACCTGCCGGTCGTGCAATCGGAAACCCCCGATTGCCAGTACGCCATTCCGGAGCTGGAGCAAAGCACGGTGCGCGCGCACAGCAATTTCAACGATGCGGCCTTCACCGTGACCGGCTCCTATCCGGCGTTTGCCTACATTCGCACTCTGGACGTGGGCAACGGCCGCTTCTACGACTGGAGCGATATGCGCGAAGCCCGGCGCGTCGCATTTCTGGGTTCGGATGCGGCGAAGCAGCTATTTCCTGGTCGCGATCCGGTCGGCAACAACGTTTATCTAAACGATTTTCCCTACGTCGTCATCGGAGTAATGCAAAAGAAAAAACAGGACTCGAGCTACGACGGCTGGGACGTCGACAAAATATTTGTTCCGTTCAGCGCGATGCGGCGCGACTTTCCCGACAAACCGCCGGGAACCCCGACCACCTTCGATCAACTGCTGGTGACCCCGAAATCGGTGGAGCAGCATGAGGCATGCAAGCGCGAGATCCGTGCGGCCCTGGCGCGCATGCATGGTTACGATCCCAGCGATAAAGAAGCCTGCCCCATCTGGGACACGGTGCAGGAAGCGCAGGCTTTCAAAACCATGACCGAGGGCATGAAATATTTTCTGGGTGCGGTGGGAATTGTGACCTTGATGCTCGGCGGCCTGGGTGTGATGAACGTGATGCTGGTGGCGGTGCGCGAGCGCACGCGCGAAATCGGGGTGCGCAAAGCCATGGGCGCGCCTGCTGGAACCATCCTGCGGCAGTTTTTTGTAGAGGCTTTACTGATTGCGCTGTTGAGCGGAGCGATTGGTCTAGGGGTCGCATTTGGTTTCTGCAGGCTGGTGGATTTGCTTCCCATGCCCGATTACTTCGCCGGCTTGATTCCCGATTGGAGATCGGCGCTGGTAGCGACGGCGTTACTGGGCACGGTGGCCATTGCGGCGGCGCTATACCCGGCGCGCCGGGCGGCCTCCGTCGATCCCATCGAAGCGCTGCGCTATGAAGCGGGAGGGTGAACCCGGCCGGCGGGCTTCGGGCCTCAAAAGCCGCACCTGCAAGGGCTGAAAGCCGAAGCCTGGAGCCGGACTCAAAATGCTGATTGAAATCCTCATCGAAGCCTGGATGGCCTTGAAGCGCAACCTGACTCGCAGCCTGCTCACCATGCTCGGCATCGTCTGGGGAATTGCGACGGTTACATTGCTGATTGCCTATGGCAACAGCTTTCGCAGCATTCTGGTGCATGGCTTCGATGCATTCGGCAAGAGCGTGGTGATTTGCTGGCCGCAGCAAACCAGCCAGCAGCCGGGCGGTCAGCGCGCCGGGAAAAAAGTTGTCCTCGAGCAGGCCGATGTCGACATGGTGAAGGCGACCGCGCCCCTGGTGAAATATGTGTGCCGCGAAACGGTCAAGCGGCCGGAGATCGCCTACGGCGACCGCGAAGTGGGAACCGACCCGGTGCGCGGAGTCTGCCCGGAATACGGCGAAATGCGCAATGAAGTCCCGGCCCAAGGCCGCTGGCTTGACGCCACGGACGAACTCGAGCGTCGGCGCGTGATCTTTCTCGGCGGACGCCTCAAGGAGCAGCTCTTTAGCGGTCGGCCAGCGGTCGGCGAAACCCTCACCGTCGGGGGCGTGCGTTTCACCGTGATCGGAGTGATGGCGCGAAAAATTCAGCTCAGCAATTATTTCTCCAGCGACGACGAATCGGCATGGATTCCTTACTCCACCGCCGGCGATTTGTGGGACACGCGCTACGCGCCGGTGATGCTGTTCGAGCCGCTCGCGCCGCAGTTCGAGAAAAAAGCCATGGCGCAAGTTCTGGCGGCGGTAGCCATGCGGCAGGGCTTCTCGCCGACCGATCCAAAAGCTTTTCAAATGTTCGGGCGCGACGAGTTTCGCCCCATCATCGACGCGCTGACGATCGGGCTGCAGGTCTTGCTGGCCTTTATTGGAACCTTGACCTTGGGAATCGGCGGGGTGGGGGTCATGAACATCATGCTGGTCACGGTGGATGAGCGTATCCGTGAAATCGGATTGCGCCGCGCGCTGGGCGCAAAAAAATGGCACATCCAATTGCAATTTCTGGCGGAAGCTCTGCTCATCATGCTGCTCGGTGGAGCGATCGGCGTGCTGCTTTCGTACTTCATCGCTTGGACCGTGGGAACGCTGCCCATGATGGGCCCCTTGTTTGAAGACGATTCCGGGCAGGGTGACATTCACCTGCGCATTTCGATGATGACGGTTCTGCTTTCGACCGCGGTGCTGCTGGTGGTGGGCGCAATCAGCGGAATAGTACCTGCCATGCGCGCGTCCAAGCTGGATCCGGTCGAGGCCCTGCGATACGAGTGATGGGGAAACTCCGCGCACGCCGATATCCATCATTGTCTCCCTCCGAATTGAGTTGATCTGCGCCGCGGTTCGCAGTACCTTGCTGCTGTGCCACTGCGAGGTAGCGCGTGCCCTTCACCGCCATCGACGCCATCCAACCTGCGTTCGAGCACACCCGGCAGCAGCTCTTTACCCGCTTCAACCTCGGACAGTGGACGCGGCTCGCATTCGTGGGACTGCTGGCGGGCGAACTGGGCTCGGGAGGCGGATGCGGCAATCATCTCGGCGACTTCAGAAATGCGCGCCGCGCACACGTGCATTACTTTGCCGACTCCGCCCCCGATATTCTCCCCAAAATCGCAGCCGTGGGGGCTGCGATTGCGGTGCTGGTGGTTGCTCTGCTCGCGCTGGGCATCGTCTTGATGTACGTAAGCAGCGTGATGCGCTTCATTCTCTTCGACAGCGTTCTCCTCCGGGAGTGCCACGTGCGGCTGGGCTGGAGCCGCCGGCAAGGTCCGGGCGGCCGGCTGTTCGTGTGGAAGCTGGGCTTTGCCCTGATCTTATTCGCCGGCACCGGCGCGCTGGTGGCAATTCCGGTGGCGCTGGCCTACGCGAATGGCTGGCTTAGGGCGCCCAAGGAACACATCATTCCGCTTGTGCTTGGCGGCCTGTTCTTCTTTTTTGTCCTGGCCGCCTATTGCATCACCGCCGGGGTGGTTTGGGTGCTCACCAAGGATTTCGTGGTTCCGCAGATGGCGCTGGAGGATCTGGGGCCGATCGAAGCATGGAAGCGTTTGTGGCCGATGATGGCAGCGGAAAAGGGCCGCTACGCTGTCTATATACTAATGAAGATCGTGATGGCGGTCGGAGCGGGCGTGGCCGTCGGCATCGTCGCGGTCATCCTGGGCCTGCTGATTGCCATTCCCGCCGTGGGCTTGGGAATCATCGCCGCGATCACGGGGCAGTCCGCCGGTTTGACGTGGAATGCTTACACCATCACGCTGGCCATTGTCGTAGGCACCGCTTTGCTGGGCGCATTTTTCTACCTGGTCTCGCTGCTTTCTGTGCCCGTGATGGTGTTTTTCCCGGCTTATTCGATTTATTTCTTTGCCGCTCGCTACCGGCCGTTGCAGGCCGCCGTTTATCCGGCGACAGCACCGGGGGTCGGAGGCGCGGGTCCTCAGGCGCCGCCTTTACCGCCATCGCCGTGGCCCGCGGGATGAAGCGCTAGATCGGTTTGCCGCGAAAGATCCAGACCAGTTCGATGATCAGGATGACCACCACCATCAACTCCAACACGAACGCCCGGCTTTGATTGAATTCGTCGACCATGAAGCGGTAAAGCTCTTCGGCGGTTTGCAGCTTCTGCTGGACAAGATCTTTATAGTCGGGCACGCCGACTTTCTGCGCCGCGAGTTTGTACAGCCGGGCAGAAAACATGTCGCTGAGGAATTTAATGGCGTTGTCGGCCCGCTCGGTGAGCTCGCCCACGTCGAGCAAAACCGTGTGCAGCTTGGAAGCGGCGCGCGCCGTGCGCCAGCGCGACCACATCCCGTGACCGCCGCGGTCAAGAAAAGCATAAACGTCTTCCAGTTGCCTGGTCAGCAGGTCGTCATAATGCCGGAACTCGAGCAGCTGCGAGTTGGCATATTGCAAAAGCTGGATTCCGGTCTCGGCCCCGCTCGGGGTGTCGTAGATAAACGCGGCATTCCATCCGATCACCGCCAGATCGTTGGGATAATAGGAAATCCGCGATTGCAAAATTTCCTGCCGCTCGCCGTCAGAAAGCGCCTGCGACTCGCCACGCACCACCTGCGAAATGTGCCCGCCCTCGGCCGCCAGCAGATCGGTCGCGCTGGGACATCCCGCGATTTCACGCAAATGAAAAATGAAATAATCCTCCTTCAGCCACTCGCCGGCGTAAGGCTTGACCAAAGCCGGAGCCGCGCGTTCCAGCTTTTGCTTGACGATGCGGGTTGCCAGGCTCTCAAAGTTCGTATCCCAAACCCAGC
>JASHRB010000236.1 GCA_030037575.1 Candidatus Sulfotelmatobacter sp.
CGGACACGCACCGATGATTTTACCAGCAGCCAACATGGGCTTTCAGGGTTGCGCGGCCACCTGGCGCACCCATGGCTTCGCTCAGACAAACATCGAGGCGTGTCGAATGTTTCCGGTTTGGGATGGCATTAGCCTCCGCTGAACGAGGTTCACCATGACGACGAGCGCAACTTCTGCGCGAAGTCACTCAACAACAGTGGCCCACCAACCGCAGGCGGCAAATGGTCTGGCAATGGTGCGGGTTACGAGCGGCGCGATGTTCATATGGGTCTTTTCGAGAATCTGGGGAAAGGTCTCTGCACACTGGTGGATTATCCGGGTCTGATCAACTACTGCATCAAGGCGAGCCACTTCCCCCGGCTGCCTGGAAGGCGGTGATGGCCTGGCGGCAAACCACACCGCGATGGCGGTTCCTATGCGGACCGTGACCCAGATTTCTCTGGGTGTCCCGCTGGTCATCGGTCTGCTTACCTGGCCACATTTGTGGTTTTTCTCTATCTCGGCAGCTTTTGGATTTCGGAGCAGGGCACGGCTCGGTCGGGCGAGACCTTCGAGAAGAACTAGCTGGCTTTGATGGAATTGTCGGAGACGCGGATGGAGAAGTTTACCGTGACCTGGCACTTCGTCTCGACCGGCCGGCCGTTCTGCAGATAAGGCTTGAAACGCCACTCGCGCACGGCCTGCTGTGCCGCCGCACTGAGGATTGCCGGACCGCTCAGAACCCGCAGGCCCTCAATGGAGCCGTCGGTTGAAATCACGGCTTCCAGTACCACCGAACCCTGCACTCTCGAATGCTGGCTGAGGACCGGATACGCGGCATTGATGCTCTGCCGAAGTTCCGGAGTGCCGACCGCCAGGCGCTCATGCTCGGCGGCATTAGAAGAGACGCTGGCTGCCGAAGCGGCCAGGGTCGCGCGACTGGAATCGCCGGTGATTTCGGCCACAGTGGCGTTGCTTCCGGGATGAAGCACGCTGTGCTTATCGCCCGCCACAACTTCCACATCCAGCGGAGGCAACGCGACGCGATTCGTCGCCACCACGGGCTGGTCAGACTCCGTCGAATCTTGCACGAAAGCTTTGGCAGCTGCGGTAGGAATGAGAGTTTTCTGGGCGTGGCGGCTGCCTGCGCTTACCCAGCGAACGGCAGTTGGCTCCGTGGTTTTTGCGGCAACGGCAGCGGCCTTGCTGTTGGAAATGGTTTCCGCAGCGGTTGCGTCGGAATCGGCGGCCTCGTCGGATCCGAACCAGAAGTCGCTGTTTCTCATGACCACGAATGCAAGCACTACCAGCAGAAGCGCGAGCGCGATCAGAAGATGGCGGGATTGCCGATCGGGGGGAGCAGAGCTATGCTTGGGCTGCCTCTCCTGGCTCAGTTCCGGCAATCTCAATCTTTCGGTCGCCATTGCATCTCCGCGGGAAACTTTAGTAACCTCGCCCCGCACCGCTATCCTCACTCTTCTCGTCCCCGTTGACAATGGCACGATAAGGCAACGGCTGGCCCGAAGGTGCTATGGGGGAACCAAAATGGGAACTATTCTGGCTGGATTGACTCGCAATCAGCCCGCAAGGCGGGACTTAGCCCCAGCCCGCGGTTTAACGATATTTTGCCGGTCAAGCCAGCGGTTTCGACATTCTTAGCAGATGGCAGGGCAGTTTGGGAGGGTGTTGATCTTCGGGAAATGGCAAAGTGCCGTTCACCACGTATCCGCGCCGCGCGTAGAATCCAGGCAATTCTTTGCCTAGGTTGACGATGGTGAGATCCATGAAAGCACAGCCGGCCAAGCGGCAATATTCTTCGGCGGCACGAATCAGGCTTGACCCCGTGCCCGCGCGCTGTAGCCTGGGATCGACAGCCAATAAGCCGAAATATCCGCGCTCGCCGCGCAATTCCACATAGACGCACGCCACCAGTTTGCCCTCTCGTTCGGCGAGCAGGAACTTACCTTTCTGCATGAGCGCCCGAACTTTCTCCGGATTGGTGCGGTCACCATCCGTGAAGAAGCGCTCCGGATGGAACGCGTCATTCACTGGGCGGGCGATGTTGTCGGCGTCTGCGGCTTCAGCGTTGCGCCTTGCGATCGGATCCATCAACCCTGTTCCTCGGCCCTTTGAATCTTACGGCACGCCAAGCGAGCCGGTTTGCAGAAAAGCGGAGGCCGCCAACCGGGTGGCCTCCGCTTCAGCAATCACCTCTTTTCGACGAATGAATCTACCGAGAGTTAATCACGCCGAACCGACCCAAGGAGTCGTTCGGGCCGGCGGTAAAGAACAACTGGTTTGTCGCCCCGTTCTCCGAGGTTCCACCACCGAATACGATTCCCCAGATGCCATTGATGGTCAGCGGTTTGTTGGCGGGGGTCATTATCGTACCCACCAGCTTGCCGGTCGTCGTGTTGAAACCGTTGATCGTGCCCTTGGTCACGTTGTTCGTCACCAGCAGGGTTTTGCTCAGCTTGCCGAAATTTGCCGGCGCCAGCGCCATGCCCCAGGGTTGGTTGAGCGGCTTGCCCACCACCAGATGTTTCTCCAGCCTTCCACTCTCGGTGAAGACATCAATTGCTCCGTTGGGAGGACCGTTGGTGGCGGCATACGCAACCAGCACATGGTTGTCGATATCCCGGATTCCGAAGGGTGCAAAGCCGGCGGGAACGCACGGATCGGTGAACGAATTTATCAGGTTAAAACTCCCGTCGTAGACATCAACTTTGTTGTTGGCGAAATCCGCCGCAAAAAGCATGTTGCCCGACGGATGGTGGGTGATGGCTAATCCCGTGTAGGAAGCGCCTGCGGCGGTTACCGCAATCAAAGAGGAGCTGGAGTTGAAAGGTGACCAGCCTTGGATGGTGCCGTCTAATGTGGCAAACAGAAAGACTCACACCCAGCTATCAATGGTGAACTGACTCGAAGCGTTGTAAACGATTCCCGTGGGCGATCCTGGCCCGGAGCCGCTGGCGGAAGGAACAACCACTTGCAAGGTTTGCGGCTGGCCTTGCGCATCGTACAGGGTTGACCAGCCGTCGGCCTCATCGCTGATCCAGAATGGACCGGACGGGCCGTACGCAATTCCCCAGGCGTTCTGCAGAAGACGATCGGTGTAGGTTGCCTTGCCGGAAACGTTGGAGGTTAGATAGGTGGCAGAATATTGAGCGAAAGCCGAGCTGGAAACCAGAACCAACGCCAACCCGAGCAACATGAAAAAGAAGCGGTTGCGGCCCAGCAAAAGCTGCATGTGCATTCTCCTTGATGAAATATTCCGACCCTGTTCAGTTTTCTGTGAGCATTCCGTTCGGGAAAGTCCCGAATCGACGCCATACTAGGCGGCGCGCTGTGAGGGTTTGTCAGGGAATTGTCATCGATTTGCACAATTCTTGTCACCCTGGCGTGGTGCGTCGCGAAGAATTAAACAAGGCGCAGACCGCGGCTTTTACGCGAATAAGATTTTCACGCGAAATAAAAAGGCGTTCTGGTTTTGCCGGAAGGCCAGAGGAAAGATTTTCTTGGCCTCGCCGCTTGGCGGCAATTGCGTTTTATATTCCTGCATTCGCTGCTCTCGACATTGCCGGGGCGCTCAACCCTGCCCCTGCCTTGCCAAAATACAGGCCATACGAGCGATAAACACCATACATGACCGGGAAGGCCAGCAAGGCGGCTGGCCAGCCCAAATGGCGGCCGGTCACGTTCACCATCGAGGTCATTCCCGCGCTCAAGACGAAATAGGGGAACGACAGTTGCGCGATGCCCAGCCAAACCCGGCGAAGGGCCGCGCCCTCCGCGAGTTTGATGATGCCGGCCACCGGCGCTGTCTGTCCCAAAAAGAACGCAGCCGTTGCCGACGCCAACGTGACAGATTCTGAGAGCCACGCCTTTCCTGGCCAACTGGCATTCCAGATCAGGTTTGCCACGCTGGTAGCAAATGCCATCATGCTGACGTTGAAAAGCATCTGTTGCGGTTTAAATTTGCTGTCGAACTTGGGCCAGCACTGCACCATTGCCGCAATACAGGCAATCACGATTGCTTCGAGCGCACTCAAGTTCACAACCGCCATCAACAGGAACGGCAGGTTGACTGACATATTCCCATCGATGCCGGGCAGCTTCACTTTCAGGCGCGAAGTTACAGCTGCCAGCGCCAGCAGCGTCAGACCGTAGGACGCGTGCAGGGTGTGGCTTGCAAAGCTGGCATATAGCGAGCTCGCCATCGCCGCCAGGACCGTCAGTGCGATGAACATTTGTGTTTGCCGTGTGCGTTTCATGGGTTCCTCCTTTCTGAATCGTTTTGCACGGCTATTGTTCATCGTCTCCAGCGTCAGAGAATGCAGCGTCCGCAGTACTGTCCACGGATGCGCCCCAAACCACGCTCTGCGCGGTGGTTGCCGTCCCGGTGCTCGAACCCCAGACCACGCTAAAGGCCTCCAACACGTTGCTGTTCCAGGGCAGCGAGCTGCCCCATATCACGGACATGCCGTTCACTTCCGCGGCGCCCCAAACCACCGAGCTGCTCCAGACCACGGAGCTGCCCCAAACCACCGAGTTCGTCGACTCGCTTGAGCTTCCATTTACCAGCGTAATAACGCCGGTCGACGGATTATAAACCGCGGTGGGCGAGAGAGCCGATCCGACCGTTGCCGGAGCCAGAGCGGTGCTTGTCATCGCAGTCGTAATATCCAGCAGTCCAGATCCAACCGAGAAGAGATCGTAGGTGTCGATGAAAGTCTGCAGCAGGTGCGGCACATAGGCTGAAGTTGAAGTTAGCCCCTGCTTGTAGGTGCTCACCATCAACCGCGCCTTCACCTGATCCGGAGTAAGCGAGCTTTGCTGCTGCAGCATCAAAGCTGCCGCACCGGCAACGGCCGGGGTGGCCATGCTGGTACCGCTCAAGGTGAAGTAGTCATTGTTGCCGTTGTTCCCGGTCACGAGCTCAGCCGGATAATCCTCTTCCAGCGTTGCCCCCGGTGCCGCAAGCGAAACTACATCGTTGCCCGGAGCGACCATGTCCGGCTTGGCGATGTGATCGTAGGTCGTTGGACCCTTTGAACTGTAACTTGCCAACGTTTCCGCCGAAGGGGAAGACGAGCCGTTATCTTTGGTCGCGCCCACGGTCAGTACATAGGGATCGTTGCCCGGCGCGGTGATGGTTCCGAAACCGTTGCTGCCATCTATGCTCAAGCGGCCATAGTTTCCAGCAGCCACGACTACCAGGATTCCAGACTTCCACGCCGACTCGACAGCCTGGCAGAGAGGATCCTCCGTGTAGCTTTCGTAGATTCCGCGGCCGAGAGAAAGATTGATGATGCGGATGTTGTAGGTGCTTTGCAGCGCGATCGCTTCCTGGATGCCGGCGATGACGGTGCTGTCTGTGCCGGCGCCATTCTCGTCGAGCACACGCAGGTCG
>JASHRB010000237.1 GCA_030037575.1 Candidatus Sulfotelmatobacter sp.
TCCTCTTAGCGGTAGCTCATTTGCTCGATGTGTTCGGGATGTCGCTCCCCTCGCACCGTGATGTTTGAAGCGGCACGTTCGATTTCTGCAGCCTCATCCCCGGTCAGTTCAATCTCTGCAGCTCCAATGTTTTCTTCCAACCGCTGTAGCTTGGTTGTTCCTGGGATTGGAATGATCCACGGTTTCTTCGCGAGTAGCCAGGCAAGCGCGATTTGCCCAGGCGTTGCATTCTTTGCTATCGCAATTCTGCTGAGTAGAGCGACCATTGCCTGATTCGCATCCATGTTTTCTGGACGAAAACGTGGAAGGGTGCTGCGAAAATCAGCGCTCTCGAACTTTATGTCTGAAGAAATCTTGCCCGTTAGAAATCCCTTCCCAAGTGGGCTGTATGGAACGAAGCCGATGCCAAGTTCTTCCAGGGTCGGCAAGATCTCTTCCTCCGGCCGCCGGAACCACAGCGAATGTTCGCTCTGTAGCGCCGTCACAGGTTGGACGGCATGGGCGCGGCGGATCGTTTGGGCGCCCGCTTCAGACAGTCCAAAGTGTTTTACTTTTCCTTGCTGGATCAGATCCTTGACAGCTCCCGCCGCATCTTCGATGGGCACGTTAGGATCGACACGGTGCTGGTAATAAAGATCGATCGTTTCCACCCTGAGGCGCTTGAGTGAGCCTTCGACGACCTCCTTGATGTGCTCTGGCCGGCTGTTTAGGGTGCTCCAGCGCTCCCGATCACCGGGAGCAGGCGCCCAGCCGAACTTGGTCGCGATCACTACTTGACCGTGGAAGGGAACCAGGGCTTCACCCACAAGTTCCTCGTTCGTTAACGGGCCATAGACTTCGGCTGTGTCGAAGAACGTGACGCCACGTTCGACGGCTGCACGAAGAAGCGAGATCATCTGCTCTTTGTCTTTCGCCGGTCCATAGGACCAACTCATACCCATACAGCCTAGGCCGAGCGCTGACACTTCCAGATTGCTTTTTCCAAGCTTGCGTTTCTTCATAGTTCTTAATCTCCGCGTTGATTTAGTAGCGCTCCCATGTGACTTGCCAATGCTCGTCCGGGTTGGTCGATTTCACGGTTAAGCGATTGCCAGAAATCTCGTAGGTACGCTTAAGGTCCTTGCCGATGAGGGCTCGCACGAGTGCGCCGTCGATGTGAAATGTGAAAGTGGACAAGTCGTCAATGTGATAGCTGCCGTATGAAGCCTCGTAGCCGCCTTGTGCGTAGGCACTGCCAGTCTGTGCACTTCGATACATAACCTGCACAGAGGCCATGCCGTCATTCGTGAAAACGAACTGGCCAGCACAATCAGCTCTGTGCAGTTGTCCGTCAGCGCTGGGCTCTTCGAGTGAAACTAACTTCCATGCGCCTACGAGAGCGTTCCGATTCGTACCGACTTGTGCACACTGCGCTGCTCCTACCGCACTGAACAGCACAAGACTCAACAGGGTGATTGAAGTCGTCTTACTTGGTACGTATTTCATTTGTTCTCTCTATAAAGTTATGCTTCGTTCGTGCGCAGCAGTGTCTTGATTGCGCGGCGCTCATCCATTGCGCGATAGCCCTCTGCTACCTGATCCAGAGGCAGGATCAGATCGAAGACCTTGCCGGGGTTGATCTTTCCAGCCAACACAAGCTTGATTAATTCCGGCAGATAGCGGCGCACCGGAGCGGGGCCCCCGTGCAAGTGGACGTGTGAATAGAACATCGTCTCGAGATTGAGGGAGACTCCATGGGGAACGCCGACATAGCCCACATACCCACCAGGCCGGATCGATTGGATTGCCTGCATCATCGATTCTTGGGTACCGACGCACTCCAATACGGAATCGGCGCCGATGCCCTTAGTCAATTGCTTGATGCGAGCAACACCTTCGTCGCCTCGCTCACTAACAATGTCGGTAGCGCCAAATTCACGCGCAAGCTTCTGACGGGACGCATGACGGCTCATCGCGATGATCCGCTCCGCGCCCATTTGTTTCGCGGAGAGCACACCGAGAAGGCCGACTGCGCCGTCTCCAACCACTGCAACCGACGATCCGGGTTTTACGTTGGCAGCGTCCGCGGCAAACCACCCAGTGCCCAGAACATCGGATGTCGCGAGCAGACTTGGTATCAGGTCCTTAGTAGGAAGGTCGCTGGTCGCCACTAAGGTGCCATCGGCAAGAGGAACACGCAAGTACGGCGACTGCGCTGCGCTCATGAACTCGCGATGCACACACGAGGATTGATAGCCGTGGCGGCAAATCGCGCAAGTGTTGTCTGAAGTAGCGAACGAGCCGACCACGAACTGACCGCGTTTGATGCTCTTAACCTCTTTACCGACCTCTTCCACGATTCCGCAATACTCATGCCCCATTGGCGTGGGCTGAGCAATCGCTTGAATGCCGCGGTAAGGCCACAGATCGGATCCGCAAATGCATGTTGCCGACAAGCGTAGGATCGCATCCGTCGGCTTCGTGATTGTCGGGTCCGGGCGATCCTCGAACCGAATGTCTCGCTCCCCGTATAAAACAGCGCCTTTCATTTTCCATCTCCTTCTTCCAGCTTGTGCCGTCGTCACGATTTCTCTGCCCAAGGTCAGGGCGCAATCGTCATTCCCCCATCCACGGTGAGAGCCTGCCCTACCACATAGCTCGCTTCGGGACTACAAAGCCACAACACCGCGGAGGCGATCTCTTCAGGCCGGCCCGCGCGACCGATGGGAACACTCTTCGCGATTTCGCCGTACGCTCGCTCATCGCCGCTCACCACATCGCGGGCGATCTGCGTATCGATCAAGCCTGGATTAACCGCATTCACTCGGATTCCATTCTTGACATATTCCAAAGCGGCCGTCCGTGTGAGGCCGATCACGCCGTGCTTGGAAGCGATGTAGGAGCCGATACCCGGGTTGCCGGTCAATGCCCCGACAGAGGCATTGTTGACGATCGCACCACTACCTTGGCCTTGCATCTGCCCTAGTTCATACTTCATGCAACTCCACACGCCCCGCAGGTTGATTCCGATCACGCGTTCCCATTCCTCGTACGTGCTGTCGGCAGTCGGCGCGATGTGGGCCATGACTCCGGCGTTGTTGAAAGCCGCGTCGAGTCGTCCGAACTTGGCAACTATGCGGTCTACCATCGCTGCCACTTGAGCCTCGTCACTAACGTCGCAGCGAATTGCAATTGCCTTGTGACCGGCTGCTATCAATCTCTGAGCTTCCGCTTTCAGCGTCTCCTCCCTGAAATCTGCCAATACAACGGCTGCGCCAGCTTCGGCGAAAGCTTTCGCCGTTGCCAGTCCCATGCCCGACGCTGCTCCCGTGACGAGTGCCACTTTGTTCTCGAAGGATAAGTTCATGAGTGTTTGAACCTCGTTGTCTCATTCACCACTTTAGATGTGGGAGGAACAATGCGGCACTAGCGGATTGCGCCAATGTGCTTGCATAACGCGCCAATAAAGGGCCGTGCGGCTGTGGATTAAGGCGATGCCGATTTAATTCAGAGACTACCGACCAACTCGAGTTTCGGAGCACCTGGGGAAAGAAGCGCTCGAACGTCTCGCATCGGAGGTTGGCCGAAGAAACGGCTGTATTCGCGATTGAATTGCGTCGCGCTTTCGTAGCCGACCTGGAAGGCCGCGCTGGCCGCATCAAGACCATTGTTCAGCATCAGGCTCCGAGCTGACTGAAGCCGCAGTTGTTTTTGATATTGCAGCGGACTCATCGCGGTCAGCATCCGGA
>JASHRB010000238.1 GCA_030037575.1 Candidatus Sulfotelmatobacter sp.
CAACCGGGAAGCCGCGAGGATGCAAGAGCGACAGCCGAGATCGCCCGCAAGACCGGTTGTGATTGGATTGTGGTGGACGGGTATCACTTCGGCGCGAATTATCAAAAGTTCGTAAAAGAGTCATCATGCAAACTGCTTTTCGTCGACGACAATGGGCACGCCGGCAGATACAACGCCGATTTGATTTTAAATCAGAATTTGCATGCCAAAATGAGCCTGTACGGCAAGCGCACGCCGCGCACTACTCTGCTCCTGGGGCCGCGATATGCCATGTTGCGCCGGGAGTTTTGGATGCATCGGCACGGCAGGCGGGAGATCCGAGAAACGGGTAACCGAATCCTGATCGCGATGGGCGGAAGCGATCCGCGAAATCTGACGTTCCGAATCATTCGGGCGCTGGAACGCGCGTCCCTGCCGCCTTTTGAGATCGTTGCTGCGATCGGAGGAAGCAATCCGCATCTTGCGAAAATAGAAACAGCGGCCTCGCGCTCTCGTCATCGAGTTCGTTTGGTAAAGGACGCAACCGATATGGCTGGTTTAATGATGTGGGCGGATTTGGCGATTGCCGCCGCCGGAGGAACAAGCTGGGAATTTTGTGCGCAGGCTTTACCCGCACTGCTCACGCCGGCTGCATCGAATCAGATTGCTGCCGCTAGAAACTTGAAGCGCGCCGGCGCAGCGCTGCTGTTTTCATCGGCGCGGTTTAATGCCGAAAAGCTGGCGGCTGAAGTCTTGCGATTAATTCGATCTTCCTCCCTCAGGCGCAGTCTTTCTCGAAGAGCGCATGCGCTGGTTGACGCTCGAGGTGCCAGCCGGGTAGCCGCCGTCTTGCAGCGAGGTTTGAAAGGTTGAGGAGATGATGCATTTGCGCGAACTCTCGGTGGAAGATCGGGAAAAGGTTCGGGCGTGGCGCAACGATCCGGGAATCCGGAAATACATGTACACGGACCACGAGATCACGGTCGAGGAACATGGCGCATGGTTTGCCCGCACTTTGAAAGATCCAACCTGCAAATACTGGATCATCGTCTGCGATGCCCAGGATGCGGGAGTGCTGTGCTTATTCAACATCGATCTGAAGAATCGGCACTGTTTTTGGGGATTTTATGCGGTTGGAGCCGTGGTTCGAGGCAAGGGCGTCGGTAACTTCGCAGAGTTTTCTGTCCTGCGCTATGTGTTTGAAGAGTTGAAGCTGCAGAAGTTGTGCTGCGAGGTTTTGGCCTTCAATCAGGCGGTTATTAACATGCACAAAAAGTTCGGCTTCATGCAGGAGGGACTATTTCGCAGGCATATTTTAAAAAGAGACCAGTTTGTCGATGTTGTCTCCCTTGCCATTCTTCAGGAAGAGTGGAATGCAAGAAAACAGGAACTGGAACTGAGATTGAGGGCGAAGGGGATCATTTAATCCGATGGTGGGCGGGATTGATTGAGCGCGGTGATACCAATGGGAAGCAGGGAGATAGGCATGGGGATGCCTGTCTACGTGATTGCCGAGATGTCGGCAAATCATCTGCAGAGTTTCGAGCAGGCCGTGGAAATAGTCCGTGCGGCGCGCGACTGTGGAGCAGATGCGGTGAAACTGCAAACCTACACCGCCGACACGATAACGATTGCATGTGATCGTCCGGAATTCCGCATTTCGGGCACGGTATGGAACGGACGCGAACTCCACGAACTTTACCGAGAGGGGTTTACCCCTTGGGATTGGCAACCGAAGCTGAAAAAGATAGCAGAAGGCTTGGGGATGGATCTTTTTTCCAGCGCATTCGATTCGACGGCGGTCGATTTCCTCGAAGAAATGAATGTGCCTGCGTACAAAGTTGCATCCTTCGAGTTGATGGATATTCCTCTGATTCAAAAGATGGCGTGCACGGGCAAGCCACTGATCATGTCGACGGGCATGGCGTCGCTGGAGGAAATCGAAGAGGCTGTGCAGAGCGCAAAACAAGCGGGAGCCGCGCAGATTGCATTGCTGAAATGCACGAGTGCGTATCCGGCACGGCCCGAGGAAATGAACCTGCGAACGATTCCCGAGATGGCGCGGCACTTTGGAGTGCCGGTCGGATTATCAGATCATACGATGGGAATTGTCGCGCCGGTGGCTGCGGTTGCGCTGGGAGCGTGCATTATTGAGAAACATCTCACGCTGTCGCGCTCGATTCCGGGGCCGGACAGCGTATTCTCGCTGGAGCCGCATGAGTTCAAAGCGATGGTGCAAGCGGTGCGCACGGCCGAGAAAGCTCTGGGCGCGGTGAGCTTCGGCGCAAGCGGGGAGGAGAAAACCAGCAAAACATTTCGGCGCTCGCTATTTGTCGTAGAAGATGTGAAGCAGGGAGCCGAGTTCACTCCGAGCAATGTTCGTTCCATCCGGCCGGGAAACGGCCTGCACCCTCGCTACTTGCCCGAAGTTTTGGGCAAACACGCCGCAAGGGAAATCAAAAGAGGCACTCCCTTGAGTTGGGAGTTTGTGGTTCGATCATAGTGTGCGTGTGGTCAGCCCGATCCTAAAGCGCGCTGTGTACCCCTGTCTGGCGAACTCCGGATATCTGCGCCGCCACGCTGATCGTGGCGGGTTGTGCGTTGTCACTTATCACGGCATCTTGCCGCACGGATATCGAGTCGCTGACGGCCAGCAGGATGGAAGCCTCATTAGCGCGCAAAGTTTTCGCCAGCAACTGCGACTGCTGAAGCGGAATTATCGCGTGGTTTCGCCTGAGCAGATGCACGAGTGGCTTGTGGGTGCAAAAGAGATGCCGGATCGAGCCGTGCTTATCACCTGCGATGACGGCTTGAAGAACACGCTGACGGACATGGCTCCGATACTGCGCGAGGAGCATCTCTCGTGTTTGTTCTTCGTGCTCGGACTTTCTGCGTCTGAAGAAGTGGCAACGCTGTGGTACGAGGACCTTTACCGGGTTTTGCTGGCGGCGCCTGCCGGGAGCTACGAATCGGAGGCATTGCGATTCAGCTTCACACTTCAAGATCGGGTGCAAAGGCGATCGGTATGGACAAGTTTGGTGAAGAAACTTTCGCGGTGTGATGCCACACACCGGGAACGCCACATCGAAGCCATCCCGGGACTATTCGGGTTGCCGGATCGGTGGCGCACGGAGTCAGCGAACGCCGAGGTCGAACGGAGGCGATTTTCACTACTCAATGTGAACGAGTTGCGCCAGCTTGCAAGTCTCGGCATGAGCATTGGGTCGCATACTCTGACTCATCCCGTGATGTCACAGCAGAGCTCTGAAAGTGCTTGGCGCGAAATCTCAGAAAGCCGCCGGTTGTTGCAACAAGCGATCGGAGAGCCAGTGTGGGCGCTGGCTTATCCGTTCGGCGATCCGGCGTCCGTCGGCGCGCGAGAAATACAAATGGCCGCGCAGGCGGGCTTCGAGTGTGGATTCATAAATACCGGCGGCGGCTTCGGAGCATCGCTGCCGAGATATGCGCTTCCCAGAGTTCATGTGGCTTCTGCCATGACCTTGACTGAATTCGAAGCGCACGTTTCCGGCTTTTACCGCGAGTTGCGCTCGCGAATCCGCGGGATCACGGCGTGAAGGGCACAGAGGACTTTCACGCACACGCATGACTTTACGTAAGCGGGAATCGCAGATGCGAGTCCGTGTCAAAAATCTTTCGGTGGTTCTGCGCGCCTCTTCACTTCGAAGAAACTAGGAGCGGTTTGAGCCTGCGAATCGAACAGCATAGCAAGATTCCGGAAGATGCCGAACTGCATCGTCAATGGAATTCGATCGCCCGGCAAACGAAACAGCCGCAAGTGTTTTACACATGTGAATGGGCTCTTGCGATGCAGTCAGCCTATGCAGCTTCGCAAACGCTGCTGCTCTTGCTTGGCTACGAAGGAGACCAGTTGGTTGGCGTAGCATCGCTGGCCACGGATCGCGCCGAAAAGAAAATTAGTTTCCTTACCAGCACGACCGCGGACTACTGTGATTTTCTAACTCTGCCAAGTTGGCGCGATCAATTCATCGACGCCGTACTGGAGGAAGTCGCCAAGCGGCAACCGGAAAAGCTTATGCTGGCAAATTTTCCCTCCGATTCAGATGCTTTGGGATCGATGCGGCGTGCGGCGAAAACCTACGGATTTTACATCTTCATGCGTCCGGCTTACGCCTGCGCGCGAGTCGAACTCGGTAACGGAGAGCATCGGGAGAATCTGAAAAGCACTATCGCGGGCAAACTGCAGCGAAAATTGCGAGTGCTGCAGAGGGCAGGGGAAATAGCATTTGCCCATCTAAGATCGTGGGCCGCAATCGGGCCCCTTCTGCCGAACTTTGCCGATGCTCACGCTACGCGCTTTCAGCTCGCAGGCCGCGTCAGCAACCTGGCCACAGTTGAGCGACGTTGCTTCATCGAAGATCTTGCGCGGCGCTTCTCAAATTCGGGAACCGTGACTCTCAGCCTTCTCTCGGTGAACGGCCGACCGATCGCCTGGAATTACGGCTTCCAGTTTTGCGGCAGTTGGTTTTGGTATCAGCCGACTTTCGACAGCGAGTGGCAGAGTTATTCTCCCGGCTATTGCCTGCTTGCCAAGATAATTCTCGACGCGTGCGACGATGACAGGATCAGCTTGGTCGATCTCGGATTGGGCGATGAGCAGTACAAAGACCGTTTTCGCAACGCCTCGCGGCACACGCTTTACGTGACGACGACTCAGTCGCGTTTCGTTCACTTCCGCGAGATAGCAAGATACCGGACCGCGACAGCTCTGAAGCAGTCTCCGAAAATTGAAACAGCCGTTCGGCTGGTGCTAGACCAAAAACCACTTCTGCCGGCAACTTACAGCCTAAGAGACAGCGCCAGCAAAGCGCATCAACATGTGACGGACTGAATCACTGTCAGATGTACTGCAGCGAAATCGCGATAGAGGATCCAGAGTAGGAGACCGGTTGCCGATCGTTTTGCAATCAGATCAAACAGACGTACACCGAACCCACCCTGGAGAAGTGTCCTCGCAACCGTCGCTCTTGTCCACGCAGGAAAAGCCGAATTTCACTACGGAAATTGGCGAAATCTCCCGCCAATCCGGAGTGGTGTTTGCGGGCACGGTTTTTTCTGCCGCGGTGGGTTACCTTTTCAAGATTTACCTTGCGCGCAGGCTGGGTGCGGAAGCACTGGGCATCTATGCGCTGGGCATGACGGTGGTCGGGTCTGTCGGAGTCTTCGGAGGCCTCGGCTTGACCTGGGCAGCATCGCGATTCCCGGCGGAATACCTCGGTGCAGGCCGCACTGAGGAATTGCGCTCTTTCATCGCATGGGGATTCCTGGTTTTGTTGGCCCTTGACGGAGCGCTTGCTGGGTTGGTGGTGCTGGCGGGGCGATGGGTATCGGTTCGGGTATATCATGCGCCGGCTCTTGCGCATTATCTCCATCTGTTTGCCGCGATGCTAGTTCTCGGAGCGCTGACAACCTTTTTTGCTCAACTTTTGTGCGGCTATAAGAATGTCGCCGGAAAGACGGTCATCACGAATTTCGCTGCCGTCTCGCTGACCGTAGTCTTTACGCTGATTCTCATCGCTCTTGGGACTGGGCTTTGGGGATACATCTTTGCGCAGGTCGCCAGCGCAGCGGTGGTCCTTACCCTTCTGATTCGGAGCGTACACAAGCGTACCCCACCGGCAGCCCGGTTTGCTCTGAAGAAAATCGCCCGGCCGCCGCGGCAGATATTTTCATTCGCCACGGCGGCCTTTGCCATGGATGTGGTTGGTTTTCTCTACACACAAACCGATAAAGTAGTCTTGGGATTTTACTTAAACCCGCGCGCAGTGGGCGTATACGCTGTTGCCGCCACCATTGTCGCCTTTCTCCCCATCGCACTGCAGTCGGTGAATCAAATATTCGCACCCACCATTGCCGACCTGTGCGCCCGTGGCGAGAGCGCACTCTTACGCCGCTTATTTCAAACCACCACAAAATGGATTATCGCAATATCTTTCCCGCTCGTGGTCGCGGTCATGATTTTTTCGCGACCCCTGATGCGCATTTTTGGGTCCGACTTCGAACCCGGCTGGATTACTCTTGTGGTCGGCGCGGCCGGGCAGTTGGTCAATTGCGCAGCCGGGTCGGTCGGCTATCTTCTTCTAATGTCGGGGAACGAAAGGAGACTGGTCAGAATTCAATCAATCATGGGCGTGGTCACCGTGAGCTTGTGTTTACTCTGCGTACCACGCTGGGGCATCGCGGGAGCGGCGGTAGCCGCCGCGCTCGCCGGTGCTGGCACCAATGTCTCGTGTCTGCTCGAAGTCAGCAAGCGCCTCGGGTTTCTTCCCTACAATCGAAGCTACCTGCGCCTCGCTCTGCCGGCGGTTGCGACCGTGACGGCGGCGATAGCAATGAGATTCGCGTTGCGGCCGCTCCGGTCAGACATTGCCGCCGTCATTCTCACTACCGTCGTGAGCTATGTTCTTTTCTTGGGAATCACTTTGCTCTTCGGCCTCGACGCCGATGATCGACTCATCGCAAGCGCGGTGTGGTACAAGGTCCGCAGTTTCCGGCGCAGAACCCAGCTCGCCGCCGCATGACTCGAGAGATATGAGTCCGTCTTGGCCGTCTCGCGTGCAACATGGGGTCTGAATGAAAGACGAACAATCGCGCGCAGATCTCCTGAAGATTGCCCACGCTCGCCTTCATCCTTCGATAACAAATCCAAACTATCTGGTGCTGCGCCGCCGTGCGCAGATATTCACTCGCTGGTTGGAGAGTATTCCCGGAGACCGCCTGACTATTCTCGATGTCGGCGGGTACTACCAACCCTACCGACCCCTTCTCGATAACCGCGTCTGCCGCTACGTCGCTCTCGATATCCAAGGCTCGCCGCTTGTGGATGTGGTGGGAAGCGCTGAACAGATTTCCTTCAAGGCCGATACATTCGATCTGGTCGCTGCAACTCAAGTTTTCGAATTTTTTCGAGAGCCTCGTCTGGCTGCAACTGAAATCTGTCGCGTCCTGAAGCCGCGAGGACATCTGCTGATGAGCGTGGCCGCAATCGCTCCTCGCACCCGCGATGAGGAACATTGGCGTTATCTGCCTGCCGGGCTGAAGTCCGTGTTATGTGCATTCTCGAAAGTCGAGATCGTACCGGAAGTGACCAGCATCGGGGGAATCATACGCCTGAATGCGTGTGCGCTCAGCATGTTTTCCAAGTACGGTTTCGTGCGTAGTCTCGTGCATCATACGCTCGTGCCGATTTTGAATTTCGGCGGCTTGGCCGTTGAAGCAGCGCGCCTCACGCAGAATGATCAACTGGCCGGCAACTACAGCGTGCTGGCCCAGAAGTAAGCGGGCGATTTCGCGGTTCTCCGGCCCTCCAATTCAGTTCCATGCTTTGTCAGCCATCATGAAAGCGTATCCACATTGACATATCAGGCGCGGGAGCCGCTTGTTACGATGAACTCTGATGGCATGCCAACAGCCGCTTATCAACAAGACTCGCGAGATTCGCATTCCTGCGGATTTGTGTTCTGCCGCGGAGACGAAACTTGGCGGCGATTTCCATAGCATTGAAGAACTGGTGATCTTTCTCTTGCAGGAACTGATCAGCCGCGACACCATCGCACTTGATCGGGCCGACCAGCAAGCCGTCGAGGAGAGGCTGCGCGATTTGGGCTACATCTGAACGGTGTGAAGTTGTTCGAATGTAGGAAATGAATGTTCGCCCTGGGAGCGAACCGTGTTGAGCACAATGCGCCGTGCTTTGCGCCACGGAAGAGATTTGCTTCCGGTCGAAGGCTTTACCTTTGACCGTCCTCTCGTGGTTTTGCAAAGTGATGACTGGGGCCGGGCCGGCATAAGCGACCGGAACGCGTGGAACGAACTGCGCTCTCTCGGCCTGAATCTCGGCGAACACAGCTACGACTTCTACAGTCTCGAAACCGCCGGAGACGTTGCTGAGCTCATATCTTTGCTTCTGCGCCATAGCGATTCCACCGGCCGCTGTGCCCGCCTTGGCATGAATTTTATTCTCGCGAATGTTGATTTTGCGAAGGTAAAGGCCGGCGGTTTTCGTCAGATTTTTCTCTGCACGCTGGCCAACGGCCTTCCCGAGGGTTGGAGCCGGCCCGGCTTGTTCGAAGCTTATCGAGAAGGAATTCAGACCAGTGTGCTTTCTCCGGCTCTTCACGGATTGACGCACTTCTGTCGCCGAGCTATGGAACGGCATCTGTCCGACTCCTCCTCTCGCGGAATTCTGCTGCGCACGCTGTGGGACGCGGGGACTCCCTATATTCACGAACGAATGCCGTGGGCCGGTTTTGAATATTGGGATCCGGAGCGCACCAGAGAATCCTTTCTACCTCCCGAAACCCAACAGGATCTGATCGCGTCCGCCGTGAAAGCATTCGCGGAAGTTTTTTCGCGCCCTCCCCGGTCGGCGTGTGCTCCGGGA
Organism: Candidatus Sulfotelmatobacter sp.; assembly: GCA_030037575.1. Classification (GTDB taxonomy): domain Bacteria; phylum Acidobacteriota; class Terriglobia; order Terriglobales; family Acidobacteriaceae; genus Sulfotelmatobacter. Next base: position 8,402 of record JASHRB010000238.1, read on the forward strand.
TACCGGGCCAATTGGGCGACCCACAAAGGCTGGGCCGCGAATGGAATCCGCGTGGCGCAGAACGGGCCCGGCAGGATGATCGCACCGCACTTTGACGCAAACGGAATTCTGCATTTGTATCGCTCGCTCGATTTCGAGCCTGGAATCAACGATGGATTCTCGCTCGTCGATTGCTTGCACTCCGCCCGCGAATATTTTGCCCGCAGTCTTCCCCTGATTGTTTCGCTGCACTCGATCAACTTCCACTCGACGCTGAAGAACTTCCGCGGCCCGACGATCGCGCTGCTTGACCAGTTCCTAAGCGCAGTGGAAGCGAACAACTCAAATCTGCTTTACTTAACCGACGAAGATTTGTACCGCGTAATCGAAACCGGAATGCTGGAGTCGCCGCACGGAACAGTTCGGATCCGTGCCAGGAAACAAAAATTCATATCCAGAGCGGTCGCCGCCGGACGGACGGCATAAATGAAGCCGCGGAAATCTTTGATTCTCATCACCGTCGATTGCTTGCGTGCCGATCATTGCGGCTTTATGGGCTATCCTCGCCCAA
>JASHRB010000239.1 GCA_030037575.1 Candidatus Sulfotelmatobacter sp.
AGTTCCATTTTTTCCGGCTCGGGCGATGGAGGCAGAAACAGTCCGCCCTGCGCCGAGCGTGGGTGAGCAGGTTCGACGATCAAATGAATTTTTTTGATCGGGGCACCGGGCGGATGGTCGTTCAAATCCAGCTGCAACAGCTTGAGAAAGAGTTTGGCATCGAGCATGGGAAGAGGAAGATTTAAAGTGCGTTGAAATTGAGGAGGGCGGGGGAAATTTTCGAGTTCCAGAGTAAGCCGTATTTGTTGGGTGTGCAGCGCTCGCGAGGCCAGGCGCGCGCAAATCTGCTCGAGCAAACGATTCAGCAGAAAAGCCAGGGGCGCAAGCCGGATGACGGGAAATTCCAGTTCGATGGCCTCTTCGAATTTTGCCGGCTCTTCCAGCGGGACCAGCGTGCGCATGGCTGCTCCTCGCGCCAGTCGCTGCCAGCGCAAACCTTCCTGTCCGAGGCGTTCGCTCAACGCAATTTCTGGCAATGCGGTCAGTGCGCGCAGATTGCGCATGCCCCAGCGATCGAGGGTTTCAAGCAAAGCTGTTTCTTGTTTATCGCCGTCTTTATTTCTGTTTCCAGGCCCGGCGAATAGAACTTCGATTGGCAGAGAACCGAGATGCTCGGCTTCTTCACCGAAAGGAATTACAGTTGTGCCGGAGAATCCGCGGGCGGCGAGCACAGCTGCATCGGGATTGGAAGCGATTGCGACGTTTGCCGCCAAGCCAAGATCGAATGCACATTGCGAGATGGCCTGAGCAATTTTTGGCGGTGGGCCGAAAAGAGACTCCGTGCCTGCCAGATCAAGAATCGCGGTGTCGACGGCGGCGTCTTCGACACACGGAGAAAACGATTGCGCGCAATCGAGCAGCGCGGCATGTGTGACCGATTCCTGCAGCGGAGAACTCGCGCGTAAAATCAATGCGGGACAAAGCTCGGCTTGGGCTTTCGTCATCCCCGGCGTAATGCCGAGATGGTTGGCCTTCTTATTCATGGCCAAAACTTTTTCGAGCGGCGGTTGGCCATCGTAGATGGCGAGGGCATGCTCGTGTAGCTCGGGTTTGGCACGGCAGATTGCGGCGACGGAGAAATTCGGAATGAAGATGCAGGCGAACATAAAAGCAGTGATCAGTAGCCGGTGGTCAGTGATCTGCGGCCAGTTTTCATTTCCAAAAACTGACAACTGAGAACTGGGATTCTTCATCCCGTCCAAGCGGTTTTGCTGGCGAAGGAAATTTCTGCCGAGCGAACCGGCTTGCGTTCCGGACGCGAGCGGACGATCTCCGCGGTAATTTGCAATTCGGTGAGCAGGTGCACGCGGGAAGCTTGCTTTCGTCCCGCCGGGGCTGGTTCCTCATCCGGGATCGCGGATCCACAGGTTACGCTGTGAGCCGCACTCTGTCGCTGCTGCGCAGCTGGTTCGATCTGGGCCGCCGGGTTGCTCTTTGGGTTTGGAGATGAATTCTCTCCTCGCTTCGCGGCCGAGTTCAGAGTGAATACCTCGGTGCCCAGCTTTACTAATAAAGATGAACAGCTTCCCGCGGTCGATTGCCGTTCGATCGCGAGCAGAACCGTTGGCGTGTGTTCGACCGCGCGGCGAAAGCGGAACCATGTGGTCAGGGGGATGCGGCGCGTGGTTTGCACGGGCAGATCGCAGAGATCGAGGACGATCAGACCGAAGCCTCCGCTTTCGAGCAAGAGATCGGCGGCACGCAGGAGTTGTTCGAGACGATGTTCGATGTAATTTTTTTCTGTCGGGAGTTTCCCGCCTGGGCGCGAAGAGCGCGACCAGGACGAGGCAGACGCCGCAAACGAAAAGCGCCTCCGTTCAGGATGGCCCTGCGGTCTGTTTTTCTCGGTGTCTCCGCCTGCCCTGGGCGTAGTGGCAGGGGGTCTTTGTGGCGAATTTTCTTCGAGTTGTGAGTGCTCGCCGCAGCGCACCCAGAGCAGACGATCCAGATCCACTCCCGCGGCAGCAGCAGAATTGGGATCGAGAGCGTCGCTGGCGTCGACGATGGCGCAGAATTCTCCGCGGCGGGTTGCACCGGCCAGAGCGGCTAATAATAAAGTGGTGCGGCCGGAAGATGCCGGGCCGAAAATTTCGGTGAGGCAGCCGCGCGGCAGGCCCCCGGTAAGTGCGTCGATCGCGGCGATGCCGCTGGAAACCATTTCCGGCGCAGGTCGCACTTCCAGACGCGAGGCGGGGATCACGCTGGAGAGAATTTTTGATTTTTGATCTTGGATTGGGGATCGAGGAAGGTGGGCATCAGAGTCGTGCGCTGTCGTGCCCGCGAAAGCGAGTTCATTCTCAAAAACAAAAAAACGGCTCTGGGCCGCCGAAGTGGAAATCACCGCGGTAGACATGGAATCCTCGAAAATTTCAGGGAGCTGCCGGAGCCTACGCCCCTTCCCAAGTTTATTCGCTTTTCATTCGCCTATAAATTCTGCCTCTACCGCTGCACTTTGTCAAGTCTTTGTCTGAATTTGCTAGGGTCGGTTTGAAGATCGGAGACGCGCCCTGACTCATCCTGAGCGCAGCCGCTTTTTCAAGCGAAGGATCTCCCTACAAAACATGCGGTACGGTGAGGAGATCCCTCGCCCTGCTGGAAAAATGCGGGGCTTCCGGATGACGCCCGCGGGAACGGAAAGTTCAAACGGCGCCACTACACTACTCTCGATTCAAGCAAGTCTTCCGTCCTGGCCCTGAAGAAATTCTTGCCCTTTCGAGTGGAGCCGAATCATCCGGCCTCGCATCCAACCCAGA
>JASHRB010000240.1 GCA_030037575.1 Candidatus Sulfotelmatobacter sp.
GCGCAGCCCATGGGATGGCTGTTGTAGGTGAGGCCTCCGTAAAAAACTTTGTCCTGAAAATGCTGCGCGATGTGAGGGCGCATGCCCACCGCGCCTAAGGGCACATAGCTCGAAGTCAATCCCTTGGCCATGCAAAGTAAGTCGGGAACGACCTTCCAATGATCGACCGCAAACCACTCGCCCGTACGTCCGAAGCCCGACATGACTTCGTCGGCAATCATCATCATGCCGTATGTGTCGCACAGCTTGCGCACGCCTTCTAGATATCCCGCGGGAGGAATGAGAACGCCATTCGTGCCCGTGACCGGTTCGAGAATGAATGCGGCGATGGTGTGCGGGCCCTCGAGCTGAATGGTCTCTTCGATCAGGGCGAGCGAAGAGTCGGCAGACTCCCATCCGCGCTCGATGCCGTGATAAGGATCGAGCACGTGAACCACGCCGGGAATGCCCGGCTCGGCGGCCCACCGGCGGGGATCGCCGGTGAGGCTGATCGCGCCCGCGGTTGCGCCATGATAGGAGCGATAGCGGGCGATGATCTTGTGGCGCCCGGTGAACAAGCGCGCGAGCTTGATGGCGTTTTCGTTGGCTTCGGCGCCACCGTTGGTGAAGAAAAAAGTGTCGATGTCGCCGGGAGTGATTTCGGCCAACTTGGCGCCCAGGCGCGCGCGAGGTTCAGTTGCCATGAAGGGATTGGCGTAGGCGAGCGTCTCGGCCTGCTCTTTGATGGCGGCGATGACGCGCTCGTCGCCGTGTCCGATGTTGACCGACATGAGCTGGCTGTTGAAGTCGATGAAGCGCTTCCCTTCGGGCGTATAGAAGTAAACGCCCTTGGCGCGAGCGACGGGAATGGGATCAACCTTCGACTGCGCGGACCACTCATAGAGCGTGTGTTTTTTGCTGAGTTCGACGATTTCCGTTCCCCTCAGGGCGGCATTCTCGGCAATGGTTGGCATAAGTCCTCGTGAGAAAGTCTTTCACCACAGCGTCGCGAGCGGCCCAGAAAAAACCCTTATGGAGCTTTGCCCATGACTCCGCGCATCGGCACGGGGACGCCTGCGGACTTGCTGGACAATTTTTTTCGAAGGCCCGACTTTCACTTCCCCGTACCTCTGTGATTCTGTGCCCAGTAAAGACATGCGCTTGCTCAGAATTTTCGGCTGTGCTCTTTGGCCCAGCGTTCGACGACGACTTTTTTGTCGGTATAGAACTCGACGGCGTCGCGGCCCTGGCCATGAAGATCACCAAAGAAGCTGTTCTTCCATCCGCTGAAGGGGAAGTAGGCCATGGGCGCGGCGACTCCGATGTTGATGCCGACGTTGCCCGCGGGCGCTTCGTAGCGGAAGCGGCGCGCGGCCGAACCGGACGAGGTGAACAATGACGCCTGGTTGCCATAGGCGCTGAGTTCAAGAAAGGCCAGAGCATCGTCCATGTCTTTGGCGTGGACGAGGCTGAGCACCGGACCGAAAATTTCAGTCTCGGCAAGATCGCTTGTGGGGGGGACGTCGTCGAGAATGGTGGGCTTGACGAAGTTGCCCGATTCGCCGCGCGGAATTTTCGCATTGCGCCCGTCAAGCAAAACTTTCGCCCCTTGTTTCTCGCCCAGGCCGATCAGGGATTCGACCCGCTCTTTGCTTTGGGGGGTGATCACCGGGCCCATTTGCACGCCCGCGTCCAGGCCATTGCCGACTTGGAGTTTCGCCGCGGCGTCGGCGATCGAATCACGGAAGCTTGTTTGCGCTTCGCCGATCGTCACCGCGACAGAAACTGCGAGGCAGCGCTGGCCGGCGCATCCGAAGGCGCTGTCGCTGATGATTTGCGTCGCCATCGGCATGTCGGCATCGGGAAGAACGATGACGTGGTTCTTGGCTCCGCCCTGGCATTGCGCGCGTTTGCCGCTCGCCGCAGCCCGGGAGTAGACGTATTTTCCCACCGGAGTCGACCCCACGAAGCTGATCGCGCGAATTTTCGGATGGTCGAGCAGCGCATCCACCACGACTTTGCCGCCGTTGATCAGATTCACCACGCCTTTCGGAATCCCGGTTTTTTCGAGAAGCTCGCCGGCATAGCGCATGGTGAGCGGCACGCGCTCACTCGGCTTAAGAACGAGGGTGTTGCCCGTGGCTATGGCGTAGGGCAGAAACCAGAAGGGAATCATGCCGGGAAAGTTGAAGGGGGTGATGGCCGCAACCACCCCAAGCGGCTGGCGGATCATCGTTTCGTCGATGCCGCGCGCGACATCTTCGAGGTTGTAGCCCTGCATCATCATGGGAATGCCGCAGGCGACTTCGACGTTTTCAATGGCGCGGCGCATCTCGGCCTTGGCTTCGACCAAGGTCTTGCCGTTTTCCTGCGTGATGATGCGCGCCATGTCGTCTATGTGTTCTTCGAGCAGCATCTTCAACTTGAAGAGCGGCTGGATGCGGTCCTCAGCGGGGGTGCGGCGCCAGTCGGCGAAGGCGGCGGCGGCGGCTTCGACGGCTTGATCGACTTCCCCCGCATCGGCGAGCGGAACTTGCGCGAGCGTTTCGCCGGTGGCGGGATTGACAACGTCGCGCCACTCCGAGGCGTGCGACTCGGTCCACTGGCCGTTGATGAAGTTTGGCAGCCGAGTAATGGGAGGTGCGGCGACTGACATTTTCTTCCTCCTTGTCGTAAAGCGGGCTTCCTCACCGCCGCCTGGCGCCGGTTCGGAACGCCAGGGTTATTAAACTCCGGGGGAATCGCACCCTGAAAGCGCTGCGCCCCCCAAAAAATGGCAGAACTCCGATCATACCAATTGTGCGACGGCGTCCGTCTTGTCGCAGACTGAGGCCAGCGCCGACTCCAGCACGTCCAGGCCTTCATCCATTTGCTCCTTGGTGGCCACCAGGGGCACAAGCACACGGATCACGTTCGAATACGAGCCGGCGGTGATCGTGATCAGGCCGTGCTCGTAGCAATACTGGGTGATTTGTTTGGCTTCATCGCCGGCCGGCACTTTGCTCGCTCGCGATTTCACCAGTTCGATCGCCTGCATTGCGCCCAGGCCGCGGAGGTCGCCGATAATCGGCCAGCGGCGCTGCCATTCCCGAGCGCGGCGCTGGAAATGATCGCCGAGCTCGTGGGCGCGGGCGAGCAGATTTTCCTTCTCGAATAAATCGAGCACCGCCAAAGCCGCGGCACAGGAAAGCGGATTACCGGCAAAGGTTCCGCCCAGTCCGCCGGGCCCGGGCGCATCCATGACTTCGGCGCGGCCGGTGATGGCGGCCAGCGGCAAGCCCCCGCCGAGAGATTTTGCGGTCACGAGCAGGTCGGGCTCGATGCCGTAACGTTGGCTGGCAAACAGCGCGCCGGTGCGGCCGAAACCGGATTGCACTTCGTCGGCGATGAAAAGAATGTTGTGCTTGTGGCAGAGGTCGACCAGCACTTTGAAATAGTCGGGCGGAGGAGCGACGAACCCGCCTTCGCCGAGAACCGGCTCGGCGACGACCGCCGCGACTTCTTCATGGGCGACCAGGCGCTTGAATGTGTCTTCGAGATGGCGGGCGCAGTAGAGATCGCAGGCCGGATATTTCAGGTTATAAGAACAGCGATAACAGTAGGCGAAGGGAACGCGGTAGACCTCTGACGGGAAGGGCGCGAATCCGGCCTTATAAGGATGCGTTTTGCTGGTCAGGGCAAGCGTCATCAGGGTGCGGCCATGAAAGGCATCTTCAAAGGCGATGAGGGCAGGGCGCCCGGTATAGGCCCTGGCAATCTTGACCGCGTTCTCCACGGCTTCGGCGCCGCTGTTGACGAATAATGTTTTTTTAGCGAAGTTGCCGGGCGTGGCGGCATTCATGCGCTCGGCAAGCTCGACATAACCTTCGTAGGGCGTGACCTGCACACAGGTGTGAAGATATTTGTCGAGTTGTTTTTGGATGGCGTCGGTCACCGGTTGCCGGCGATGGCCTGCGTTGGCGCAGCCGATCCCTCCGGCGAAATCGATGTAGCGATTGCCATCGACGTCTTCGAGCCACGCGTCTTCCGCCTTGGCCACATAGATGGGCGTACCGTGGGAAAGCCCACGGGGCACGGCTTTTGCGCGGCGCTCAGAAAGGGCGCGGGATTTTGGGCCGGGGATGGGAGGGTGAATGCGAATCGTACTCATGGCCAATTCTCGTTGTTGGTCGTTGCTCAGCGGTCATGGGCCGCGTGTGTTTGTGGGAGCATCACAAATGCCCAGATCCATCGCGGCGCTCCGGATGACAAACTTCCTGCGAGCCACCGGCCGTCCTTGTTAGTACCAGCCGATGGGTTGTTCGTTCAGGTTGATAAAGACCTGCTTGGTTTCCAAGTATTCTTCGATGCCCCCGGGGCCGAGTTCGCGGCCGAAGCCGGATTGTTTGTATCCGCCCCAGGGTGCTTCGACGTAAGTCGGTTGCATGTGATTCACCCAAACCACGCCCGAGCGCAGAGCTCTCACGGCACGCATCGCTTTGAAAATGTCGCGCGTCCAGACGGCGGCGGCAAGCCCGTAGGGCGAGTCGTTGGCGATTTTGAGCGCGTCCCTTTCGTCCTCGAACGGAATCACGGCGGCGACCGGGCCGAAGATTTCTTCCCGGGCGATGCGGGCGGAGTTGTTCACGTCATAGAAAATTGTGGGTTGCACATAATAGCCGGTGGCGATTTTCTCCGGGCGGCTGCCGCCCGAGGCAAGCTTGGCTTCTTTCTTGCCCAGGGCGAGATATTCATTGACCCGGTCGTATTGTTCTTTGCTGACCAGCGGGCCCATCTTGGTTTCGCGCTCGAGCGGAGGACCGAGCTTGATTTTCTTTGCTTTCTCGGTCATGGCCTCGATAAAATTTTTGTAGATCGATTTCTGAACAAGAATGCGGCTGCCGGCGGAGCAGACTTCGCCTTGGTTGATGAAGACGCCGAACAGCGCGCCGTCGATTGCGGCTTCGAAATCGGCGTCGGCAAAGAAAATGTTCGGCGACTTGCCGCCGAGTTCGAGCGTGACGCGCTTCACCGTGTCGGCGGCTTGTTGCACGATGATTTTGCCGACGGCAGCGCTCCCGGTGAAAGCGATTTTGTTCACGTCGGGATGCTGGACGAGTGGGGCCCCGCAGGTCTCTCCCAAGCCGGTGACGATGTTGACCACGCCTGGAGGCAGGCCGCAGTCAGCAAAGTATCTGGCCAATTCCAGCGCCGTTAGCGGAGTTTGCTCTGCCGGCTTCAGAACGCACGTGCATCCGGCGGCCACGGCCGGAGCGAGCTTCCACGCGGCCATCAGCAGGGGATAATTCCAGGGAATGATTTGTCCGGCGACGCCGACCGGCTCTTTGAGCGAAAGCGACATGGCGTTGTCGGGAACCGGATTCACGTAGCCCATAACTTTCGTGGCGAGGCCGCCGTAGTACTCGAAACAGGTGGCCGCGTCGTTCATGTCGAACTCGGCCTCGACGATGGGCTTGCCGCTGTTGCGGCATTCAAGTTCGGCGAGCGCCGGAAGATTCGCGCGGACTTTCTCGGCCAGACGGAACAGCACCCGGCCCCGTTCCTGCGCGGTGGTGGTGGCCCAGGGGCCGTCTTCAAATGCGGCTTTGGCGGCAGTGACGGCGCGGTTAACGTCCTCGGAGCGGCAGTCGGGGACCTGAGCAATGACTTCCTCCGTGGAAGGATCGTAGACGGGGAAGGTTTTCTTCGACGCGCTGTCGGTCCATTGGCCGTTGATGAAGATTTGGTAGGTTTTGGTTTCGGCTTGTACTCCGCTGGGCATGTGTTTTCTCCTGCTGACTTCATCCGCGAAAGCGGTTTTCGATCGCGCTGCAAACTCCTTGCGGGCGGCGCTCGCCCGGCGGCCAAGGGCGGCTGTCCCTACATACTTTGCTGTACGGCGCCGCTGAGGACCCGTCCTTTCAAATCTTTGCGGCGGCCGTAGACGAAGAAGAAAAATGCCGCCAAGCCGACGAAAAACAGCGCGCCCCCGAACATCCATAATTCGTAAGACCACAGCGACGTGATTTGCTGCGCTGGGAAAAACACCAGCGCGATGCCGAGAATGGTTGTCACCAGGCC
>JASHRB010000241.1 GCA_030037575.1 Candidatus Sulfotelmatobacter sp.
GTCCAAGCCAGCAGCGAGTATACCCCGGATGATCCCTTTAACTTGGGGACAATGTACGGTTATCAAAACTTTGACCGCGCATTTGTCTACAACCTGTTCTTTGTCTATTCGCCGCCGGTCTTTAAGGGACAGTCGGGATTCATGGGACGGGCGTTAGGTGGGTGGACGTTCGCGTCCGTATTCACTGCTGGGTCGGCCTTACCGTTCGAGCTTTACACCACCACCGGCGATGGTCAGGAATATGGCGCGGGTGATAACGTTAACTTCTTTGGCAACGAAAACGCGATTGAGATCTCGCCCACTCCCAGCGGTCACGCCTACTACAATAGGCCCTCCGGCTCGCTACCCGTCAATCTGTTTAAAGACGGTGTCGACGCCATTAGCAACTTCCGTAATCCGATTCTGGGTTTGGATACTAAAGACGGGGGCAACGGCAACCTCTTTGGTCTGCCATATTGGAATCTGGATTTCAGCATCCGGAAGAATATTCTGATGCTGGAACACTTCAGCCTGGAATTCCAGGGCGTCTTCGCGAACGTTCTCAACCATAACCAGTTTCAGGATCCGGATTACATCACCGGACTCTTCAATCCCTCCACCTTCGGTGCTCTGGGCAACGGCTCCGCGCAGGAGCAGCTGGGCGGCGACCGGCAGATCGAACTCGGTCTTCGCGTTCGCTTCTAACGTTTCGCAGGCGCACCGCCACGGCGGCGCCTGATCGTGGCTTTGGCTCTTTAAAACCCGCGCGTCCCTGCGCGGGTTTTGTTTCTTAGTCGCCGCCCAAGACCACAACGTGAGCCCGACTTTGACAACCGGACCTTAATTCTTCGGTAAGCTGTTGATTCCACGTCCGAGGCCTCAAAAGGTCTTCACTACAGCAGATTCCCCTGTTACGCGATACTTTCCGCCCCCTGCGAGACGATCCTCGGGGGTGGTTGAGACGGCCACTGCAGGTGCAACTCGTGGAGCAGCATCGGGTGATCCTTCTCCGGTTGGATATATCGCGGGAGAATCAGCAACCGCCCATCGGTCGTGGGCACCCATACATCCACCATTTGGGTCGCGGACATTTTCTCCAGCACCGCTCGCGGAGTCAGTCCCGGCGCCAGACGCCGCACGCGCTGCCCCAAGGTGATGTACAAACAATAGGCCAAAAAGGATACGAAGATATGCGCTTCGATGCGCGAGTCCTTCTGGTGATAAATGGGCCGGATCGCCAAATCGCTTTTCAGAGTGCGAAAGACGGCTTCGATCTCGGTGAGCTGCATTCACTTCTTGGAAGATCAGCTACTCCGTGATCTTCTTGCCTCTTCTTTTCTGGTTTTCCGGTTCCTCCGGAATCGCTTGTGATAGAGTGAACGCTTCCTCTTGGGGTCGTGCCCGGAGGAAGATCCAAGGCCGATGCGACGGACTGGCTCCGAAGAAATCGGCTCCAGCAAAGCCCTCTGGCGGCAGGAATGATTCCTGGCGCGATGAGGGTTTTGCTTTTATTGCATTTTATTGGTGAAGCTCCTGAGCGGAGGCCTTGGATCTAGAACACGACGACGCCGGGCGCTCTTTGCCCGGCTTCATCTTCGCTTTTGTGTTTTATTTTCCGGATTTACCCACAGATTGTGCTATAGAGCCAATCTTTTCCAGCGTTTTGCCGACAGCGAGACAGCTTTTCCAGGATCGATTCCAGCGTAGCTGTCCAAACAAAAGGTTTTGGGATTCTGGTTCCAGGCGTCGAGAAACTCCTGGATGGCCTTTTGCAGATCCTCCACACTTGCGATCGCTTCCGATACCGAAAACGAATGCATGCTTTGGGTTATACTCTTTCCGCATTTCACGTTCTTAAAAGCAGTTATCCTTTGTAGGAGTGCCGGCGCCCAAATGCGATGCATTTTTCTCGGACATCATTTCTTTCGCCCGGTTAAAGCACGATCATGATCAGACGCCGGGAGTTCCTCGGCAACAGTGCATTAGGCGCAGCGGCGCTGCTGCTTGCCAGATCTGCGAGGTGGGCGATCGCGGCCACGTCGGGCGCACCTGACTCTCGGGTTGAGGTTTTGCTCGACGAGGTCCTGGGCACGATCTCTCCGAATATTTACGGACATTTTATTGAGCACCTGGGCGGCGTGATCTACGACGGCGTTTGGGTTGGTGAAAATTCAAAAGTCGAAAATATCGGCGGCATTCGCAAAGAGCTCGTAGAAGAAATGCGCAAGATCAAGGCTCCCGTAGTCCGCTATCCCGGCGGCTGCTTTGCGGACAGTTATGACTGGCGTGATGGAGTCGGTCCGGCCGAGAAGCGTCCACGAAGAACCAATTTTTGGATCGAGGCCGAGCCCAGCACAGAACCCGCGAACCACCGCTATGAATCCAACCGCTTCGGCACTGATGAGTTCATGCGTTTCTGCAAGCTGATTGGCTGTCAGCCTTACCTTGCGGCGAACGTTCGCAGCTTGCCGGCTGAGCAATTCTACCGCTGGGTGGAATACTGCAACTCGCCCGCCGGCAGCACAACACTTGCGGACGCGCGTGCCGCCGCCGGTTCCACTGAACCTTATGACGTTCGCTACTGGGGAGTAGGAAATGAATCCTGGGGATGCGGGGGCAATTTTACCGCCCCTGAATATGCAGCTGAGTTCCGCAGGTTTAGCGCTTGGTTGCCCCAGTATGGGCCGCCCTTATCATTGATTGCCTCGGGCCCCAACGAAGATAACTGGCAATGGACGCGGGGATTTTTTGAGGCGATCGCTCGAAAAGACAAAGATCTGTTTAGCTCGATCTTCGGTTGGGCGCTCCACTATT
>JASHRB010000242.1 GCA_030037575.1 Candidatus Sulfotelmatobacter sp.
CAGGAAATCACAGCATCCGATTTCAACTGATTGGGACCAAGTCGAATCGCGATGCCATCGGGGCGAGGATTCGTATTGTTTGCGGCGGCTTGACCCAGACTCGCATGGTCAAGAGCGGATCGAGTTATCTCTCGCAATCGGAATTGCCCGTTACTTTCGGATTGTCGAAGCAAGATCGTGTCGGAAGCGTGCTCATCGATTGGCCCAGCGGGAGAACGGAAGAATTCAAAAATTTGCAGGCCGGAAGAAGCTACGAGTGCGTCGAAGGCAAAGGCATCTCGCCGCAGGATGGATTCTGAATGCCGCTCAACCCGCTTGCTCGGCTCTTCGAGCTGATGGGCCGCCGTTGTTTGAAAGATCTTTAAGGCGGTGCAACGGCACCGGCCGCATTCACGTCGATATCCACCGATTCGCTCACGCGTAAAAACAGCGTGCTCGGATTCTTCATCCCCCAGCGCACGTAGGGAACGGAGAAATGGAGCACGGCGCTCCAATGGTCCGCTGCCATTTCCATCTGGGCGGGCACGGTTATTTCGTGCTCCGATCCGTGAATCGCAAAGGTGCCGTGCACTTGCACGGAAGATTTTCCCTGCTTCGCAACCCTTCCCTCCACCCGATCGGGACGAAATGTGATTTCCGGATATTGCTCGCTTTCCAGAATCTCGCGGTGCATCTTCCGGTCGCGCATGCCGTTGCCGCTGCGCCCGCTTTTCGCATCGACGACGATTTCGCCGCTGAGCTTACCCGCGGCTCCGTCAAAGCGAAGACCTCCGCGCTTCAACTCGAATGTTCCGTGAACCGCGTGCAGGACGTTGGCCAGGGCGAAGTTAATCGAAGTATGCCCAGGATCAAACTGTAAGCCGATTTCCTGCGCGGCCGATCCCTGCACCAAGACCGAGCAGGCCACCAAACCCGCCGACGCCCACCGCACCCGCGTTCGCCGAAAGGCCTCAAGCAGTTCTCTCATCGGATTATGCGGTCAACAATCCCCATCCGAGAGTCAGACTGTCAAGAGCGAGATGAAATGGCGACGGCACTCCCACGTGCAGGGCCAGCAGGTTTCGAAAAATGTGCGGGCGCCGCCGCAGAGCCCGGAGCATGCGGTGCTGAAAGCCCGGACGGCCATCTTGCAGAAGCATCAATCGCGCCATAAATAAAGGCCGCCGCGCAAGCCGGCGATGCGCGGCCTGGTAGTGCACAAGAGCGCCGGTGCGAAGCGCCTCGGCCAACGCCAGCGCCTGGCAGAAAGCTAGATCAAGGCCTTCGCCGGTGATTGTGTCCACCGTGCCCGAAGCATCGCCGATTAAGGCGATATTTTCTCGATAGACGCGCTTCAACCTGCGATTGGCCGAAACCGCTCCGCGCTCTGCAGAAGTAGTTTCGGCGCCGCGCAGCCGTCGGTTCAATTCGGGGAACTCGCGCAAGGCTTCATCCAGCCGAAGTTGCGGGTGGCGCGAAGCCACGGCTACGCAAACTTGGTCGTGACCGGCGGCCGTGGCATAAGCTTGGCTGTGTTTCCCCCAGTACACTTCCAGTCGACCAGTCCATGGCGGTACGCGATAATGCCTGCGAAATGCATAACGCCAGCTGGAATGCGAAAGTCGATCGAGCTTCGCCCAGCGCTGCACGCGCGAGTTTACGCCGTCTGCACCGATGATCCAGCGCGCGCCCACGCGGCCATCGGCGAGGTCAACTTCTTTATCCGAAATCCCAGTCACAACCTGCTTCCAAAGCAGTTGCACACCCAACCCCTCGGCGCGCTCCGTCAGCACACGATGCAATGCGATTCGTCGAACCGAAAGGCCGAACAGGCCGGAAGGAAAATCCGCCTCTGCGGAAACTCCCGAACGCAGGAAGCGCACGCCCTTGAGCCGGCAAATCTCCGGTGCCGGCACGGCCACTCCCAGGCGTTTCAGGGCGATGATCGCTTCCGGCATGAGCGCTTCGCCGCAGGCTTTGTCGATTGGCGGTTCGGCGCCGTCGGCCACCGTCACGCGAAATCCCTGTTGCCGCGCGGCAATGGCCGCCGCCAGCCCAGCCGGGCCGCCGCCGATTACAAAAACGTCGGTTGCATCGAGCAAGAGATTTGCCTCACCACTCCAGCAGCACAAGCTCCGAACAGAATCCCGGCCCCATTGCCGCCAACAGACCCAGCGTTCCCCGCTCCGGACGCCGGTTCTTCATCACATCCTCAAGCACCACCAAGACCGAAGCCGAAGAAAGATTGCCGACTTTGCGCAGACAATCCCAGGAAGCGTCCAGCTCCCTCTTGCACAAACCGAGAGAATCTGCGGAAGCTTGGAGCACCTTCGGCCCGCCCGGGTGCAAAACAAAGCTCTTCACATCGCTGCGCTGGTAGCCGCTGTCGTGGAGAAAAGCGGCGACATCGGGTCCCAGATTTTCGCGAATCAGCGCGGGAACCTCCGTCGAAAGCACGATGCGAAACCCTTTCTCCGAAATATTCCAGCCCATCATCTCTTCGGTTTCAGGGTAAAAAATCGAGCGCGTCGCCAGGATTTTCGGCCCGGCCGACAGTCGATCTCTCGATTCTTCGCCGGGTACGCTTTCCTCCTTTGACCGGTCTTGCCCCGGAAAATCAGCCGGGTGAAATTCTTCGCCCGTCACAATGACCGCGGCCGCGCCGTCTCCAAAAAGCCCGGAAGAAATCAGATTGGCCACCGATAAGTCATCTCGCTGCAAAGTGAGAGAACAGAGTTCCACGGAAACCAGCGCCGCCGCCTGCCCAGGGTATGCGCGAACGTAATCTGCGGCGCGCGCAATGCCCGCCGCGCCGGCCACGCATCCCAAGCCGAAAATCGGCGTGCGGCGAATGTTGGCGGGCAGTCCCAGGCGATTGATGAGCAGAGCGTCGATGGAAGGGCTGGCGATTCCCGTGACCGTGGTAAACAACAGAGCGCCGAGGTCGGCGGGCCTCGTGCCAGCCTTGCGAAGCGCCAGGCAGAGCGCGCGCTCGCCCAATTCCTGCGCCACCTCGATCCACAGCGTATTGGCCTCGCCCCAGGTCTTCATCCCCGGATATCGCTCGGCCGGGATTGCCAGATAGCGGCCGTCGACGGTCACATTGCGATGCAGCCGCGCCAGCAGTTGCGGATTGCGCAACTCATCGCCCCAGTATTCCTGCAGGCGCTCGAGAAGAAATTTCTGCGTGTAGTAGTGTTTCGGGAAAGCACTGGCTGCGCTGGCGATCCTCATGGAGTTCGCATCCTGACGCCGCTCCCGGCACGCAATCCGCAATCACAGAACTTGAAAGCTTCTCGCGTTCGATGTGCGGCTTGCCCATCCGGTTGCTCGCGAAGCACCGGGACTGACCCGCGTATTGTCGCAAAGTTCGGAGCTTGCGTTTGTCAGGACCGTGTAAAAGCGCCGTCAAACGCCGGCATGCTCATCCGCCTCGAATCGCTGCGTCTCATGGTGCCACGGCAATCGAACTGATGGCGTTCCCGGTTTTGTAGGTAAAGATGGGATTTAAATTCCCATCGGTCACCTGAAACGCCTGAATCCCTGCGGTGGTGGCCTGGCTGCCGATGTATAGATTCCCACCGTTCGGGTCAAAGGCGAGTACGCTGGGCGTGCTTTCCGTGACGAAGGAAAACGTACTGGTGGAAGTCGTGAGTCCAACCGGCAGCCCCGTGGAAGCGGTAATGGAATAGACCGCGACGTTGTTGGACGCCTGATTCGCCACGTAAAGAAACTGTCCTTTGGGGTCGATCTGCAAGGCCACCGGGCCGTTATAGATATCCTCAAGCGGAGACTCCGGAATCTGCGTCAGCGTACCGGTCGAGCTAATCGAGAAAATGGCTATCGAGTTCGACGAAGTGTTTCCGATATACAGGTAATTGCCCACGGGATCGACGGCCATGCCGAAAGGATTGAGGCCGGCCGAATTGGTGAGGCTGACTAGTTGCACCTTGCCCGCGGTCACGCTGAAGCTCGCGATCAAGCCGAGCGGGGAGTTGGAAGCGGTGACAAACATAAAGTTTCCCGAAGGCGTGATGGTCATATTCAGCGGGACCAGCCCAATCGCGAAGGGAGAACCCGAGATCTCCGTGAGCACGCCACTCTTGGTGTCGATCGAGAAAACCGAAATGTTGTCCGACCCGGCATTCATGACGTAGAGATAATTCCCGCTGGGATCCATAACCAGTTTCTCTGGCTCGGAACCAAGCGGCGCAACCGACGCCCGCGGGAAGATCTCGGTCAACTCGCCGTCACTGTTAATGGAAAACAGCGAGACATCGTTTTCATCCTGGCCGGGATTAGCGACATAAAGATATTGCCCGGAAGGTGCAAGCACCACCGAGTGCGCTCCGTCGCCGACCGTGTAAGGGCTGCCCGTGATCTGCGTGAGCACGCCCGCGATCGGGTCCTGTCGGTAGACCGCCAGTTGGTTGGCCGACGGGATGGTCGCATACAGGTAGTGACTTGTCGTGGTGCAGCCCACACAAAGGAAAATGCCCGCCAGGGCAAACATCACCGCCAACGCTTTCCGAAGCATTCCTTACTCCCAGGAGAATTTGAACACGAAGAACAATAATAGCGGGAATCGTCGGTGGCAGCCATAGCCCGCGCGGCCGCTCCTCACTCCCTGCTGCGATGCCATGACCGGTGCGGCAGGTTGCACCTCGTCTTGCGGCACGCCCTATGGATCGAAAACGCTTAAATCTTAACAGGGTTCTGCACTTTTAGTGCGCCGGGCTGATCGTGGCCGTGACCGGAGACTTTTCCGCCAGCAGCGGGTCTTTGCCCCGCAGAAACATCTGGAATCGGTCGAGATAGATGTAGACCACGGGCGTGGTAAACAGCGTGAGCGCCTGGCTCACGATTAATCCTCCCACAATCGTGATGCCCAACGGCCGGTGCAGCTCCGAACCCGTCCCCCTGCCCAGCGCCAGCGGCAGTCCGCCCAGCAACGCCGCCATGGTCGTCATCATGATCGGACGGAAGCGCAGCAGGCAGGCATCGTAAATCGCGTCCACCGATTTCTTTCCCTGCGTTCGCTCCACCTCGAGGGCTACGTCGATCATCATGATTGCGTTCTTTTTGACCAGGCCGATCAGCAGGATAATCCCGATGGTTCCAATCACATTGAGTTCATTGTGCGTGAGCAGCAGAGCCAGCAGCGCGCCCACGCCCGCCGAAGGCAGGGTCGAAAGAATTGTGATGGGATGAATGTAACTCTCATAAAGCATGCCCAAAACAATGTAAACGGCGATCAGTGCGGTAATGATCAGAATCAGCTCGCTCGAAAGCGAATCCATGAACGCCGCCGCCGTTCCCTGAAAACTCGCCGAGATGGTGGAAGGGAAGTTAATCGAGCGCTGCACTTTGCTGATGGCCAACGTCGCCTGTCCGAGCGAAACCCCCGGCGCCAGGTTGAACGAGATGGTGACCGACGGAAACTGGCCCTGGTGATTCACCGCCAGAGCGATATTTGAAGGTTCGTAATGCGTGAATGCCGCCAGTGGTATCGGCGCCCCGCTCGTTGATCGGAGATAAATGTCCTGCAAGGCCTCGGTTGTCTGCTGAAATTGCGGCGCCACTTCCATGACCACGTGGTATTGGTTCAGCGGCTCGTATATCGTCGAAACCTGCCGCTGCCCGAAGGCGTCATAGAGGGCGTTGTCGATGTCCTGCGCCGCCACGCCCAGCCGGCCGGCGGTGTCGCGGTCGATCACCAGCTTTGCCTTCAGGCCCTGGTCCTGCTGATCGGTGTTCACGTCGCGCAGTTCCGGAAGCGTGCGCAGCCTTTCCAGCAGCCGCGGTCCCCAGCTGTTCAACTCATCCAGGTCCTGGCCTTCAAGCGTGTACTGATACTGCGCGTTGCTGCGCCGTCCCCCGATCGTCAGGTCCTGATACGACTGCAAATACAAGGTCGCACCGGGCACCACCTCAAGCTTTTCGCGCAGCCGGTTGAGCACGTCGTCGGCAGAGATATGCGGGCAGAACTGCCAAAAATGAAGGCCGGTACAGGCGTTGCGCTCTTCCAGCGGCTTGAGCATGATGAAAAAGCGCCCCTGGTTCGAAACGGTATTTCCGCCGGCAAACCCGACCACCGAATTTACCGCCGGGTCCGTCTGCACAATCGAGACATAATGCTCCATTTTGTGGCGCATCGCCTGAAACGAAATGTCCTGCGCCGCCTGCACGGAACCACCAATGCGTGATGTATCCTGCTGCGGGAAAAATCCCTTGGGAACTTTGATGTACAGGAAAACGCTGAAAATGGCCACCGCTATGGTCAGGCACAGCATGATGAAGCTGTGTTTCAGGGCCAAGCGTAAAGCGCGGCGATAGGTTCCGAGCATCCAATCAAAGACCGCTTCGCTGGCACGATAGAAGCGGTTATGGGAATCGGCTTTCGCCGGGCGCAGAAACTTTGCGCACATGGTGGGAGTCGTGGTCAGCGAGACCAGCAGCGAGATCGCAATGGCGATGCTCAACGTAATCGCGAACTCGCGAAACAGACGGCCGACGATACCGCCCATCAGCAGCAGCGGAATGAACACTGCAATCAGCGACAGGCTCATGGAAAGCACGGTAAACCCGATTTCTGCGGCTCCCTTGAACGCCGCGCGCACCGCATCCATCCCCTGCTCGACGTAACGCGTGATGTTTTCGAGAACCACGATCGCGTCGTCGACCACGAATCCGGTGGAAATGGCCAGCGCCATCAGCGATAGATTGTCCAGGCTGTAACCCAGCACATACATCACGCCGAACGTTCCGACCAGCGAAAGTGGAACCGCAATGCTGGGAATCACCGTGGCCCGCACCGTGCGCAGAAAAGCGAACACCACCAGAATGACAAGAATCACGGAAAGAATCAGCGTGAATTCGATGTCCTTCACCGAAGCTCGAACGGTCACCGTGCGGTCCAGGGCGATGGATATGTGAATGGCCGGAGAAATCGAAGACTGCAGATAGGGCAACAGCGAAACCACGCGGTCGACCGTCTGAATGATGTTTGCGCCCGGCTGCCGATAAATGATGATCAGCACGCTCGGCTTACCGTTGGCCAGGCCGATGTTGCGTACGTCGGCCACCGAATCCTCGACATCCGCCACATCCGAGAGCCGCACCGGCGCGCCGTGGTTGTATGCCACGATCAACGGCCGGTATTCGTCGGCGGTGATAAGTTGATCGTTGTCGGCAAGCATCCAGCTGGTGCTTCCCCGGCTGAGTTGACCTTTCGCCTGGTTTGCATTGGCCAGATTGAGCGCGTTACGCACCGTATCTAGCCCGACGCCGAGTTTGTTCAGCAGCAGCGGGTTCACTTCCGCCCGCACCGCCGGCTGCGCGGCCCCGCCTACATACACCTGGCCCACTCCGCTCACTTGCGAAAGCTTCTGCGACAGAATCGAATCGGCCGCGTCGTACATCTGCGGCACGGTTTGGGTGTCGGAAGTCAGGTCCAGAATCATGATTGGCGCTTCCGAGGGGTTGGACTTCCAATATTCCGGATTGCTGGGAAGATTTGCCGGGAGCTGGCTGCGGGCCGCATTGATGGCCGCCTGCACGTCGCGGCTGGCGGCATCAATGTTCCGGTTCAAATCGAATTGCAGAACAATGCTGGTCGAGCCCAGCTGGCTGGTCGAGGTCATCTGATTGATTGCCGATATGCGCCCGAATTGCCGCTCCAGCGGCGTCGCCACGGCCGAGGCCATCGTCTCCGGATCGGCTCCCGGCAGCTGGGCACTGACCTGAATCACCGGGAAATCGATGCGCGGCAGCGAAGCCACCGGCAAATAATTGAAGGCGAGGATTCCGGAAAGCAAGAGCGCCGCGGCCAGCAGCGACGTCCCGATCGGTCGCCGAATAAATGGAGCCGAAATACTCATGATTTGGCGCCGCACATCTCAGCTGTCCTTCCCGGCCGGCGCCGTTTGCGAAGCCCGGAACCTCGGCGAGCCGCGCCAGCCTCGCGGTTCTTTTGCCGCAGGCAGAGCACGGTGCGCTGGCTTCCGCAGACAACGCATTCACTTCCTTCAATCCGTCGGCATCTCGTGCGGAATCGGATTTCCGATGTGGTACTTGGCAAACTTGGCCGCCAGCCGGTCGAACCACAAATAAACCACCGGCGTTGTATACAGCGTGAGCAATTGGCTTAGAACCAATCCCCCCACAATCGTGATGCCCAGCGGCCGCCGCAACTCCGCCCCCGTTCCCGATCCCAGCGCCAGCGGCAAGCCGCCCAGCAGCGCCGCCATGGTCGTCATCATGATGGGGCGGAAGCGCAACAGGCAGGCCTGGTGGATGGCTTCCTCCGGCGCCCTGTGCTGGTCGCGCTCGGCTTCCAGCGCGAAGTCGATCATCATAATCGCATTCTTCTTCACAATGCCGATCAGCAAAATAATCCCGATCAGGGCAACCACGGTGAGATCGTTTCCCGTGAGCATCAAGGCCAGAATCGCGCCCACGCCCGCCGATGGCAAAGTCGAAAGAATCGTGATGGGATGAATGTAGCTCTCGTACAAAACTCCCAGCACGATGTAGACCGTGATGATCGCCGCCAGAATCAGAAACGGTTCGGTGGAGAGCGAATTCTGAAATGCCGCGGCGGTCCCCTGAAACGCCGCATGAATGCTGGGGGGCAGTTGAATCTCTTTTTCCGCCTGCTCGATGGCCGTGGTCGCCTGCCCGAGCGACGCACCCGGCGCCAGATTGAACGACAGCGTAACCACGGGGAACTGTCCCTGATGGTTTACCGCCAGCGGAGCGTGCATCGGTTGCAGATGCGTGAAAGCCGAAAGTGGAACCGGTGGTCCGCTGGTAACCGACGTGGGAGTGTTCGCCGTAGGCGCCCCGGCGTTGGGCATGGCGCTGGCCGGACGGATATACACATCATCCATGGCCTGCGGCGTTCTGGCGAAACTGGGAAGCACCTCCAGCACGACATGATACTGATTTAATTGGGTGAAAATCGTGGAAACCAGTCGCTGCCCGAAGGCGTCGTATAGCGTGTTGTCGATGGCCTGCGGCAGAATGCCCAGCCGGCTGGCGGTGTCGCGGTCGATGGTAATGTTGGTTCTCAGCCCGCCATTCAGCTGGTCCGTGGCCACGTCGCGCAAAACCGGCGAGGCGCGCATCTTCTCGACCAGCTTGGGCGTCCACTGCTCCAGTTCGCGTGCGTCGGCGTCTTCAATCGAATACTGAAACTCCGTGCGGCTCACGCGGTCTTCCACGGTCAAATCCTGCACCGGCTGCATGTACAAGGTGATGCCATCCACTTTCGCCAGCTCCGGCTGCAATCGGCGAATGATGGCGGAAGCGTCGTCGCTGCGCTGGTCGCGCGGCTTCAGATTGATTTGAATTCGCCCCCCGTTGGGAGTCGTATTTGTTCCGTCCACTCCGATGAACGACGAGAGACTGGCGACATCCCGGTCTTTAAGAATGACCCGCGCCAGCTCCTGTTGTCGCTGCGACATCGCATCAAAAGAAACGTCGTCCGGGGCCTGCGAAATCCCCAGAATAACCCCCGTATCCTGCACCGGAAAAAATCCCTTGGGCACGACCACATAAAGCACCAGGGTGAGAATCAGCGTCCCGAACGTGACCACCAGCGTTGCCGTCTGGTGCTGGAGCACCCACTTCACGGTGCGGCCGTAGAACGCGATCACCCGCTTGTAGAAATTCTCCGTGACCTCGTAAAATCCGCTCTGCTCGCCTTCTTTGCGATGCTTGAGCAGCTTGGCGCACATCATCGGCGTCAAGCTGAGCGAAACCGCCGCCGAGACCAGTATCGTCACCGAAAGGGTAACCGCAAATTCGCGGAACAGTCTTCCCACAATGTCGCCCATGAACAGCAGCGGAATCAGCACCGCAATCAGCGACACGGTCAGCGACACGATGGTGAACCCGATCTGCCCTGAACCTTTTAAGGCCGCATCCAGCGGCGAATCTCCCGCTTCCAGGAAGCGGTCGATGTTCTCGATCATCACGATGGCGTCATCGACCACGAATCCGGTGGAAATCGTCAACGCCATCAGCGTAAGATTATTCAGGCTGTAGCCCAGCAAGTACATCACGCCGAACGTGCCCACAATCGAAAGCGGCACCGCTACACTGGGGATGAACGTCGCTCGGACGTTGCGCAGGAAGAAGAAAATCACCACCACGACCAGCACGATCGTCAGGGCCAGTTCCAGCTCGACGTCCTTCACCGACGCCCGAATGGTCGTCGTCCGGTCGGTGAGAATTTCAACTTTCACCGCCGACGGCAGCGAGGCCTGCAATTGCGGCAGCAGCTTCTTGATCCGGTCGACGACGCTGATGATGTTCGCTCCCGGCTGCCGCTGAATGTTTACGATCACCGCCGGCGTTGTGTTCATCCACGCCGCCAACAGATTATTTTCGGTGCTGTCGATTACGTTCGCCACGTCGCTCAAGCGCACCGGTGCGCCGTTGCGATACGCCACCACGATGGGTTTGTACTGACTCGCGGTGAAAAGCTGATCGTTGTCGGCCAGGGTGTACGACTGCCGCGCTCCATCGATCACCCCTTTGGCCTGATCGACGTTCGCTTCGGCCAGCGCCGTGCGAACATCCTCCAGGCTCAAGCCGTCGGAAGCCAGCGCCGTCGG
>JASHRB010000243.1 GCA_030037575.1 Candidatus Sulfotelmatobacter sp.
TGAAAGCGCGGCCCTTCCGGGCCGGGAAGAGTGCGAAAACCGCCGGGACTTCGGCCCCGGGACAAGCCAGTCCCCGCATTTTCGTCATGCAATCTTCCGGAGGCATCACTTCGCTCACCGCCGCCGTCCGCGAACCGGTCCGCACCGTCCTCTCCGGCCCCGCCGGAGGCGTGGTCGGCGCCGCGGCGGTAGCGCGCCGCAGCGGATTCGAACGCATCATCGCCCTCGACATGGGCGGCACTTCCACCGACGTTTCTCTGGTCGAAGGCGCAATCACCACCGCCAGCCACGCCCAAATCGCGGGGCTTCCCATCGGCGTCCCCATGCTCGACATCCACACCGTCGGCGCGGGCGGAGGTTCGCTTGCCCGCTTCGACGCAGCCGGCGTTTTGCGGGTCGGCCCCGAATCCGCCGGAGCTGACCCTGGCCCCATCTGCTACGGGCGCGGCACACAGCCCACCGTCGCCGACGCCAATCTGCTCTTAGGCCGCCTGCGGCCCACGCGCTTTCTCGGTGGAGATTTCGCTCTCGATCTCGACCGCACCCGCCAGCTCACTGGCGACTGGCTGAAACGGCAAAAGAGCTCGCTGACTCTCGAACAATTTGCCGAAGGCGTGATTCGGGTCGTGAATGCCACCATGGAAAAAGCCATTCGCGTCGTTTCCATCGAGCGCGGCCGCGACCCGCGCGATTATGCTCTGGTTGCGTTCGGGGGCGCCGGAGGCCTCCACGCCTGCGCTCTCGCCGAAGCGCTGCGCATTCCGCACGTGATTATTCCCGCGCTTCCCGGCGCGCTTTCCGCCTTCGGCATTCTCGTCAGCGACATTGTCAAAGATTATTCGCGCACCCTTCTGCTCACCAGCAGCGGCAACCTTCCTCAGGCCCGGCTCAAGGCCGAATTCACTGCCCTGGAAAAGCAAGCGGCCCATGATTTTCGCCGCGAATCCTGGGCGGGAAAGATTCAGCTCCGGCGCAGCGTCGATCTGCGCTATCGCGGCCAGGGATACGAACTCAACATCCCGTTCACAAAAAACATGCTGACCGATTTCCACAAAGAGCATGCGCGCCGTTACGGCTATGCCCATCCGGATCGCGAAGTCGAGTTGGTCACCCTCCGTCTGCGCGCTCTCCTAAAAAAGCACAAAGAAAACGCGGTCACCGGCAGGGACAACCTGGGAGCGGCGGCCCTCGGCGGCTTCGGCCGAGCGAAGCTCGGCAGGGTTGCCCCGCAAAAGGATCGAGTTCAATTCGACGGCAGGCAGCTTTCCGCGACCATCTATGCTCGCGACCAACTCAAGCGCGGTAAAAACTACTCCGGTCCCGCCATCGTCACCGAATACAGCGCTACCACGGTCATCCCCGCCGGAAAGCAGTTTCATCTGGATGCGGCCAGGAATTTGGTTATCGGTCCGTCCAACGTAATCCCTTGACACAGGTGCTTGCAATCCCTCGAGCTCGAACCATAGCTGATTGGCGATGCGATATTGGCCTCGACCAGAAGGCGATCTTCTTGCGAAAGACTCCCCGAGAGTTCAAAGGCGCGGCTGGCTTCCTCATTCCCCTTCTTCTCGTATGCCAAGGCGGACTCGGCCTGGGACAAGGCGGCATGAGCGAGGTGGGGGGTGTTTGGGGTCGGCGGCGACCGCGCGCTGCAGCAGGTCGCGGGCGGCGAGAGTATCGAAAACCCGGGGCCATTCCAGAGCCTCCACATACAAGCGGGCGGCTTCAGGATTTTCCGGCAGCGACGCCTTAATGGTGACGGCCTCACCGGTAGAGATCGCAGCCACCCCGAGTTTCTGCCGCAGTTGCGTGCCCGCTTGCGACACCAGTTGGAACAGGTCGTCCTCGGTGCCGATGGTGGCCGCTTCGGCGACCGTTTCCCCCGCCACGGTATCTGGCACGCGCAAGTCGACGCGGATACGGTCACTGGACTTTCCTCGCAGGTTGGCGTACGAACCCAGCATGACGTAGCCGCAGAGTATTCATCGCACAAACGGTTGCCTTGAAGCCCTGGTCCCGCGACGCCATTGCCGGTGCTTCCAACGACAGATGCTCGTTGATGGTAATGCCATGACAGCATTCCGAGCATCCTCGGTCAACGGTTACGAGCATGATAACGCTTGGACCGCCGCGCCTCCCTGATTGTTAAAATCCGATGAAAAATGGCTTGGCATTCCTCGAAACCGGCAGTCCACACTAGGTGCTGGCTCCTGCCTTCGCTACAATATTTCTGTGAAACCCAGCATCTTTGTCGTGGAAGACGATCCGGATATCTCGCGTCTCGTGCGCCATCACCTCGAAAATGAGGGCTTTGGGGTTCGCGTGTATGCCGCCGGATCCAACGTAATCGCCGACGCCGAGCGCCAGCGTCCTGCGCTGTTTGTTCTCGACATCATGGTTCCGGGCAAAGACGGACTCGAACTCTGCCGCACCATTCGCCAGACCCCCGGCCTTGCGTCCGTGCCGGTGATTTTTCTCACTGCAAAAAGCAGCGAAGCCGATCGCGTGCTCGGCCTCGAACTCGGCGCCGATGACTACATCGCCAAGCCGTTCAGCCCGCGCGAACTCGTCGCCCGCGTCAAAGCCGTGCTTCGCCGCTTCGAGCGTCCGCTTCCCGCCAGCCCGTTTACCGTGGGTGAAATCATCATCGACCCCGCCGCCATGATCCTCACCGTGCGCGGCCAGACCGTTCCCACCACCGCCACCGAGTTTCGCCTTCTCGATTATTTCGCGCGGCATCTCGGCCGCGTATTCTCCCGCGATCATCTTCTCGATTCCGTCTGGCGCGATACTTCCTACGTGACGCCGCGCTCGGTCGACGTTTACGTTCGCCGCATCCGCGAAAAAATCGAGCCGGACCCTGAGAATCCGCGCTATCTTAAAACCGTGCGCGGCGCGGGCTACCGCTTCGAATCGCCCAAGTGAGCGCGTCTGAATCGATAAGGCCTGACTGGAAGCCAAGTGAGAAACCGGATTCTCTTCAAGCTGCTGGCGGCTTTTCTTGTCGTCATCGCCGCCGCCGCCGTCACCTTCGACGTCATGATCGGCGCCGCATGGGAAGCCTCGCTCCGCGCCGAAATCGAGCGCAACCTCACGCAGAAAACTCGGTTGCTCGCCCACCGCGTCGAGACCGACCGCACTCATTCTCTTGACGATCTGGCCGCTCAGGAAGGACAATCTGCCGGCGCGCGCGTCACCATCATCGATCCCGCCGGCCAGGTGCTCGCCGACTCCGAAGCAAATCCTGGCGAAGTAGAAAACCCGAGTTCCCGCCCCGAATTCAAAGCAGCGCTTTCCGGCAAGGTGGGCATGAGTGAACGGCGCAGCGCCACGATAGGCACTCCGTTCCTATACATTGCCGTTCCCATCTCCGGCGGTGCAGTTCGCCTGGCCTATCCGCTCTCCGATGTCGAAGCCGTATCGGCGGAAGTTCGGCGAAGATTGACCGAAGCTTCGGCGTTGGCCTTTCTGTTTGCCCTGATCGTCGCCGCCGTCGCTTCCCAGTGGAGCGCCCGCCGGCTCGAGCGGATCGTAGAGGTCGCGGCGCGCATCGCCGAGGGCGACTTGCGGGCCCGCATTCACGAAACTTCACAGGATGAAATCGGCCGGGTCGCCGGCGCCATCGACAAAACCGCGCGCCGCGTCGAACAGAGTTTCGCTGCCGTTCAATCCAGCCAGCGCCAGCTCGAAACCCTGCTCAACAGCATGCAGGATGCGGTCATTGCCCTCAGCTCCGAAGGTCTGGTGCAATGGGCGAATCGCCCAATGAACCGCCTGGTTCCGCAGGGCACGCGCTTACAGCATCCGGTTGTAGAAACCATCCGCGATCCCGATTTCCTGGCCGCGGTCAAAGAGGCCACGAACTCGCGTGAAGTTAAAACCGCGCGCGCAACCTCCATCGTTCCCGGCCGCGCTTTCGATGTGACCGCCGCTCCCTTGCCCGATGGTGGCGCCGTCGCCGTGCTTCGCGATCTCACGGAAACCGAGCGCGTAGAAAAAACCCGACGCGATTTCATCGCCAACGTTTCTCACGAGCTGCGCACGCCGCTCACTTCGATTCAGGGCTATGCCGAGACTTTGCTCGATAGCGGCACGGAGAGTTCCTCACCCACGCGCGAATTCTTGGAAATCATCCGCAAGAATTCCGCCCGCATGTCGCGCCTCACCGAAGACCTGCTGACCCTTGCCCGGGTCGAATCCGGCGAGACTCGCTTCGACGTCGAATCCGTCACTCCCGCCGAGATTCTTCACGACGCCGAAGAAAACTTGCGCGAGATCGCCCGCACTCATGGCATTGAGTTAAAAATTGAGGATTCAGCGGAACCCGACTCTTGCGGCAACGGCCCCGGAGCGCGCGGCCACGATTCG
>JASHRB010000244.1 GCA_030037575.1 Candidatus Sulfotelmatobacter sp.
GACTGCGCCTGGCGTCCTGGGCGAGCCTGGGCAGGATCTCGACCCCGATCAGCTCGGGAAAACCACTTTGGGCGACCGGGTTGCGCGCGCAAGGAGTTCGTGGCACCCCCCGAGATCGAGCTATCGATCTCACGGCCGAGCCGACGCCTCGGCCAGTTCGGCGAGACTGGAAACCTCGAGGTCGGGAGCGCCTTTCGCGGCCTTGACCGCCCCCAACCCCGCCCGCGCCGAGGGCCGGTTGACCCAAACCGTGGCTAGACCAAGCGACTGCGCGGGAATCACGTCGTGATACAGGCTTTGCCCCACATGCAGAATGCGGTGGGCCGGAGAGCCCACGCGGCTCAGAGCGAGTTCGAAAATCTTCAACGAGGGCTTATACGCGCGAGCCTGTTGCGCGGTGACAACGGCCTTGAAGTCGATACCGAATTGCGGCCGGGTGGCGGCAAACAGGTCGTCATCCACGTTAGAGACGATGCCCAAATTGAAGCGGCCGCCGAGCTCGCGCAGCGCCTTGATGGTGTCCGGCCAGGGTTTCCAATGCTTAAGCGATTCCGGCAAAGAGCGCACTTCGTCATCTGTGGGCGAAAATCCCAGGGTCTCTCCAAAGTTGCGCACCACCGAATGAAGAACCTCACGGTAGCGGCGATACTGACCTTGTTCCGCTTTGGCTTCGGCCTCTCCGAACAGCCGCAGAATGGCGGAGTCGTCGACAGTCTTGCCGTGTTTGCTCAGCATCGGCCGCAGGCAGCCGAGGATCCCATCTTCCCAATGGATGAGCGTCCCGTAGCAGTCGAAGGTGAGCGCTTCGAATCGAGTGAAATCGAGCTGTGAGGGGTGGGATTCGAGTTGCGGGGATTTCATCGAAGCAGCTTCTCCAGCGCATTTTCGTCGATCACACGGATGCCAAGCTCTTTCGCTTTATCCAGTTTCGATCCGGCGTCGTCGCCGGCGATGACCCAATCGGTTTTCTTGCTCACCGACCCGGTCACTTTGCCGCCCGCGTCTTCGATCATTTTCCTTGCCTCGTCACGCGTGAAGTGCGCCAGCGTGCCTGTGAGCACAAAGGTCTTGCCGGCGAGTTTTGTTCCGCGTTTCGTTTTCCGGCCGGACATTGTCAGTCCGGCGTCCTGCAGCCTCTGAAGCAGCTTGCGGTTGGCCCCGATGCTGAAGAACTCGGCAATGCTATGGGCGATGCGCGGGCCGACTTCGTTCACTTCCTGCAATAGTTCCGTGCTGGCTTGTTCGAGTTCCTTCATGGATCCAAAATATTCAGCCAGAAATTGCGCCGTGCGTTCACCGACAAATCGAATGCCCAATCCATAGATCACTCGCTCGAGGGGCAGCTTTTTCGACCGCTCGATTTCGTGCAAAATGTTTTGCGCGGACTTGTCGGCGAAGCGCTCCAAGCCCAGCAGGTCTTTCTTTGTCAGCTGGTAGATGTCGGCCACATCTTTTACCAGTCCGTGATCCATAAGTTGAGTGACCAGCGCTTCGCCCATGCCGTCGATATTCATGATGCCGCGCGAAGCAAAGTGCAGAATCGTCTCGCGCAGCTTGGCTGGGCAATTCGCGTTGACACAGCGATAATCGACCTCGCCGGCAGTGCGAACGACCTGGGTGCCGCACACCGGGCAGGTTTCCGGCATGTGAAAGCTCTTGTGGCCGCGAGGGCGATCTTTATCGGCGATGACCTTCACCACCTTCGGAATCACATCCCCGCCGCGCTCGACCTGCACCCAGTCGCCAATCTTCACGCCCAGGCGTTCGATCTCGTCCAGGTTGTGCAGCGTGGCGTTGCGCACGGTGGTGCCGCCGATCAAAACCGGAGCCAGCAGGGCCACCGGCGTGAGCTTGCCGGTGCGGCCCACCTGCACGCGAATGTCTTCGAGTTTGGTGATCCCGGCCCGCGCCGCATATTTGTAAGCGATGGCCCAGCGCGGCGCCTTGCCGGTGAATCCCAGTTCCGCCTGCAAAGCCGTGCGATCAACCTTCACCACGATTCCGTCGATCTCATATTCCAAGGAATCGCGCTTGCCCTCCCACTCCCGGATGAACGCCCAGACCTCTTCCATCGAATGGGCAAGCTCGCGGTTGGGGTTGACCTTGAACCCGGCTTGTTTCAGAGCATCAAGCGTTTTCCAGTGATGATCGAAGTAACTTCGTCCCTTGGTCAAAAGAATGTAGGGAAAGAAGTCAAGACGACGCTGAGCGGTCACGCTGGCATCGAGCTGTCGAACCGTGCCCGCCGTAAAATTCCGCGGGTTGGCAAACGGGGTGAGACCCTCCCGCTCGCGCTCTGCGTTCAGCTTCTGGAAAGCGGCGGTTGGCATCAAAAGCTCGCCCCGCACTTCAAAAGCTGAGGGCATTCCGGCCGCCTTCCGCTGGCCGGGGTCGATCGAAAGAGGTATCGATCGCACGGTGCGAACATTCAGCGTAACCTCTTCCCCAACCGATCCATCGCCGCGAGTGATCCCGCGAACCAGCTTGCCATCCTCATAAATCAAGGCCAGCGACATGCCGTCGAGCTTCAGCTCGCAGACGTAGTCGATATCTTTGCGTCCGCTCAGTTCGTGCACGCGGCGTTCCCAGGCGCGCAATTCCTCTTCGTTGTAGGTGTTGTCCAGCGACAACATGGGCGAGGAATGGGGAATTTTGACGAAGCCTTCGCGGGGTTTGCCCCCCACCCGCTGGGTGGGAGAATCGGGGATAATGAGCGCGGGATGCTCGGCTTCAAGATCTTTCAACTGGCGCATCAGCTGGTCGAATTCGCGGTCGCTGATTTCAGGATGGTCGAGAACGTAGTACAGGTATTCGTGATGGCGAATCTTTTGGCGCAGAGATTCGATCTCTTGTTCGAGGCTTTGGCTGGAGGAAGCCATCGGGCAGATTATAGTCGGATGCTGGGGTGCGGGTCTGAGAGCCAAGCCCAAAGCGCTTAGACGGCTCGCCATGGTTTTATGAATATTTTGGAGACATCGCGCCTGGTTCTGCGGGGAGGATGCGGAGGCGCTGGCTGCCGTTCTGGGTGACCCCGAAACCCTGCGCTACGATGCCGCCGCTCTCGACCGTGCCGGAGTTGAACAGTGGATCGTGCGCAATCTTCGCCGCTACGCGACCGAGGGCCACGGACTGTGGGCGATGGTTTTGAAAGAGACCGGGGAGCTGATTGGCGATTGCGGATTGACCCTGCAGGATGTAGACGGAGCATATGAAATGGAGATCGGCTATCACGTGCGCCGCGATCTCTGGCGACAAGGTCTGGCCACGGAAGCGGCGCGGGCTTGCCGCGACCATGGGTTCAGGGCGTTTCCGGTGGAGCGGCTGGCGTCGATCATTCGCGTCGAAAATACGCCGTCACGCCGCGGCGCCGAAAAGAACGGGATGACTCTGTGGAAGGAAGTCACGCGTGCGGGATTGGCTCAGGTCGTCTACGCCATTCGGCGAGCAGGCTGGGCGCTGCTAGCCGAACAGAGCAGCGGTGACCGGGGGAACGGATGAACGAAACAGTGGCGAAGTCGCCACCTGCCCAATCGACTTCCTCAAAGTACAATCCAGCTTCGGCCGCCATGCGCAAAGCTGCTCTGCTCTACAACCCGGACTCCGGCGGCAGGCGGCAGAAACGCCAGGCCGAACTGGAAGCGGTAATGGCTTTACTGCGCGGTGCGGGAGTTGAAGTGGAGTTGATGCTGCCCCATTCCGCCAGCGAAGCGCAAGCGCAGGTCGAGCGCGCGAGGCACAGCGGATGCGACACGGTGTTTGCCTGCGGCGGCGACGGCACAATTCATAACCTCGTGCAGGTGCTGGCGAACACTCCCCTCGCCCTCGCAGTTCTTCCCATGGGCACCGCCAATGCGCTGGCGCACGATCTCGGATTACCGATGAATGTTGTCGCGGCGGCACGCGCTCTGCTCCATCCGGTGCCCCGGCGGGTGGCGCTCGGTCATGTTCGCTATCGCGATTTTGCGGGCACGCCCGCCGCGCGTTTTTTCGTCGTGGCGGCCGGCGCTGGAGTCGACGCCCACCTTTTTTACAAACTCAACGCCGGAGTCAAGAACCGCATGGGTATGGCGGCGTACCACGCCAAAGCCTGGCACTTGTGGTTTTCGCACAGCATGGTTCGGTTTCAGGTCGAGCATCGCGAGGCTGGGTCGAGTGATCTTCGGCGCGCCAACGTCACCGAACTGCTGGCCGTGCGAATTCGCGACTTTGGCGGCGTGCTGAAAGAGTTGGCTCCCGGAGCTTCCTTGGATCGGAACGATGTGCGGCTGATTCTCTGCCGCACCGCCAGCCGGTTCGCCTATCTCCGCTATGTGACGGGCGTCTGGCTGCGGCGTGACTGGAAAGTCAAAGGCATCGACTTGGTGCACAGCGATCGCGTCTGGTGCCAGCTCGCGGCTGCCTCCAATGCCGCGATTCTGCATCAACCCAAAGTTTACCTGGAAACCGACGGTGAACTGGTCGGCACCCTGCCCGCACAGATTAGCATCGCGCCCGACGCTCTAACGCTGCTTGCTCCCCGCTAAATCCTTCCATGCTTTCAGCAGCGGGGGGGAGGAGTCTCCCCTGCAAAAGAACGGGTGGTTTCAAATCCGCCATTTGGCAGCGGCTCACCCCTGCAAATAGAATCTTAAAGCCGCTTGGAACCCGTCACCCATTTCCTGACCGGCGCGTGCATGGGCCGCGCCGGGCTCAACCGCAAGACCGCGCTCGCCACGGCAACCTTAACCCTGGCAGCCGAAGCGCCCGATCTTGACGTTCTCGGCCGCTTGCGTGGCCCGGCGTTCGGCTTCGCCCATCATCGCGGGTTCACACATTCGTTCCTGGGCGTTCCAATCGACGCCATCGTCGTGCTCGGCTTCATTTATCTGGTTTGGCGGCTACGCGGCCGCAAAATACGTGATCCCCATCTGCCTCCGCGCTGGCGATTGTTGTTTCTGTACGCCTGCCTCGCTGGCCTCAGCCACATCCTGCTCGATTTCACGAACAACTACGGCGTGCGGCCTTTTTGGCCATTTTCTGAGCGTTGGTACTCGTGGGACATCGTTTTTATCTTCGAGCCAATCATGTTCACGATGCTGCTGCTCGGATTGATTGTCCCGCCGCTGTTTTCGCTAATCGATCGCGAAGTCGGTACCCGGCCCCGCGGCCCGCGGGGCCGGGTCGCGGCTGCACTGGCACTGATCGGAGTGGCACTCCTGTGGGGGGTGCGCGACTTCGAGCACCGGCGCGCGCTGGCGGCCTTAAGCGTCCGCACATATCAAGGCGCCGAGCCCTTGCGTGTTTCCGCGTATCCCGCGCTTAGCGATCCCTTTCGTTGGTACGGGGTGGTTGAGACTCCTGCGTTTTTCGTGCTTGCACCGGTGAACTCTCTGGGGCCGGAGGTTGATCCCGATGGCGAGCTCACCATCCGTTACAAGCCGGAAGAAACCCCGATCACGCTGGCCGCGAAGCGATCGTATCTTGGACGCGTCTACCTCAGCTGGGCGCAATATCCCATTAGCGAGACAGAAATTCTCTCGGCGCCGGAAAAGGGATATATCGTCGAATTCGAAGACTTGCGCTTCGCGCAGTTGCCGAGCTTGCTCGGCCGAGGCCGTCAACGGAGAAGCGCGCTCGGAGCGGGCGTTGAACTTGACCAGAATCTGCACGTCGTGGGCGACATGTTCGGCATGGGCGAGAAAAGGACGCTGACCCCGGAGCCGAAATAGAGAGTGGGCGGTGAAGCTGCGACGCGCACTCTTGACGGCCCCGCCATCTGACGCCCACAATAAGAATTCGTTGGTGAGGTGCTCATGCTGGCTTATGTGTTCGTGCTATTAGCCATTGCCGTGCGTTTTCTGCCCTTTATAAGGGCGCTGAATTTCATTCCCCATGCATGGCACTTTACCCCTGTGGCAGCCTCGCTATTATTTTTTGGCGCGCGCGGCTCGCGCCGGCAGTTATGGGTACCTGTGGCGCTGTTTGCCGCGACCGATGTGATTCTCACCAAATACATCTACTCCTACACTGTTTCCTGGGACCATTTCGTCAGCTTTGCCTGGTACGCCGCGATTGTGTGGTTGGGAACCAAGCTGCAGCAAAAATCCGGAGCGGTACGCGTAATCGCCGCGGCCCTGGCCAGTTCGGTTTCTTTTTTCCTGATCA
>JASHRB010000245.1 GCA_030037575.1 Candidatus Sulfotelmatobacter sp.
AAGCAAAAAGGAAAACGCTTTTTGACATTTACTGGTTTCCGGCAGTAGCGCTTTAGACCGTCGCTTCAATCAAACCAGCACGGGTTGCGATCCCCAATGACGAGACACTAAAACTGGCATCAAACAGTTGCTGGCATTCCAGGAGTCGCTTGACCTTCTCGACCATGGCTCGACATGGATGTTCTGCTGTAAGGAGGCAAACTCCCACCAAAATTTAATAAAGTCAACCTAACGGCTGTTCTGTTACAAGGCGGTAAAGATCTCATGAATAACTCTTTAAAAAAAATCCACAGGACTTGCAGAACGCTCAGGTGTTTTCTGTATAGACGGCATGCTTCCGTCTTTCTTCGGGCGATCACATCATCGCATCCATCGCCATGAGGCCTCAGCCGGGGTAAATGCCGACCGCGGAAAGGGCATACCTCTGTTTTTCCTTCGCCCGGAGCTGCCGCGTCGCTATGGCGACAGGGGAGCCCGTGCGGCCCGGCCGGGGAAGACGCCGGAAACAGTAGCCCCGTCCTTCACCACCGGCACGCCGTTTACAAGCACGTAAGAAATTCCAGCGGAGAACTGCAGCGGATCTTCAAACGTGGCTTTATCGATTATGGTGTCCGGGCTAAAGATGGTGATGTCGGCGTCGGCCCCGACACGGATGCGGCCCTTATTTCCGAAAACGGGGGCACGCTTTTCCAGCCGTTGCGCGGGGAGGAGGGTCATCTTACGCAGCGCGCTCACCAGGTCCAGAACCTTTTCTTCGCGCACATAATGGCCAAGCACGCGGCAGAAAGTACCCTGGCCGCGGGGGTGAACCTTCGGGCCGGTGATGGGCATACCATCGCTCGCTACCATCACGATAGGATTTGCAAGGGCTTGGCGAACGGCACTTTCAGGGATGGCGAAGATGATGACAATCCCGCCCTGCTTGCGGTATTTTTCGAAAGTCTCCGCAGTGAGGCGCTCCCCGGTTTGCGCCCACTGAAGATCTTTATAAGTAATCCCTTCCGCTTCCTGCCAGCCAGGATCGAAGACCGCGGAGTCGAGAGCGGTGCTGCTAGCGGGATAAGGATAGGCCTCGGTTGTGACGTCGATTCCGCGTGCACGTGCACCTTCCACCATGGCGATCAACCGCGGCGTATCCTTCAGTCCCATGCTGGTAATGTGCACCACATGCAGAGGGGCGCCAGTGGAAGCTGCCGCCGCGATGACTTCTTCCAGCGCGGCCAAGCCAGAAGTGGGTTCTTTGATTCCGCTATAGCGCAGATGAACGTGGACCGATGCGCCATAAGCGGCAGCAACCTTAAACACCTCGACAATCTCCGCGTGCGAAGCCGCCGAGGTGTAGTTGATTCCCATGCCCACGGCCAGAGCGCCCCGTTGCAGTCCTTGGGCGATGGCAGACCGGATCTGTTCAATTTCTTCTGCAGAAGCGGCGCGGTGCGCGGCATCTCCAACCGGCAGGAACGTGCCGGGGTCATGCATGATTTCCATACGCACCGGGATGTGTCCGACGCTGACACCGTAATTGATCAGCGACTTGCCTTCCCGCTGGGCATACCAGCCATCGACATCGCTTGTGCCGCGTTCGAGTTCGAGCGATGTGGTGACTCCATCATGAGCCTGGAATTCGTAATTGCGAGGTTCCTGGCCGTGTTCGTGGAGATCGATAAAGCCCGGGGCGACCACCAGGCCGCGGGCGTCAATTCTCTGTCTGCCATCGAGATTATTTTCGGTAATCTCGACAATTTTGCCCGCACGAATACCCACGTTTCGAATGGCATCCAGTCCAGACTCGGGATCGATCACCCGACCGCCCCAGATCACAGCCTCGAGCCTGCCCGCGTCCGCGTGAGCAACGGGAAAATCAACGGTGGAGATCGTAAAGGCAGGCAACAGTAAGGCCAAGATAAACCGAAGAAGATAAGCGCGCGTGGTGAAAATGGGTCTGGAAAGCATGCCGATAGTTTCTCCGCCACCGGCCCCGGTGTCAAAAGCTCATTGGAGACGTCCAGGCAAACAGTGCAGAAAATCGAGCGGGCGCGGTGCGCCTTACGGATTCCACCAGCTTCCGTGGATGATCAGGTGGATTTCCTGAAAAAGTTCGCACGCTGCACTACAATTCGGGGCTGATGCTTAGACAAATCTGTGTTTTCCTGTTCGGTTTCTTGGCGGTAGCCACCTCCGCGGTGCAACCGACACCCGAGTCGCTCAATTCCAAGGCGCACGACTCGCTTTCGCCGATGCGCGGCACTCTCAGAGTGCGGGGGCTCAAACAGCCCGTCCGCGTCCTTCGAGATCGCTGGGGCGTTGCGCACATTTACGCGAAGAACCAGCACGACCTTTTCTTTGCCCAGGGTTTTGTGGTGGCCCAAGATCGGCTGTTCCAGATGGAGATGTGGAAGCGCGCTGGACAGGGCCGTCTGGCCGAGGTGCTCGGACGATCGGCGGTGCAGCGCGACGTCGATGCCCGGCTACTTCGTTATCGGGGCGACATGAAAGCCGAGTATGAGAGCTACTCGCCGGATACGGAAGCCATCGTGCGGGCTTTTACCGAGGGGATCAACGCCGAGATACGCTGGTTGACGGCAAAGGGCGGCCCGGGCTTACCGATCGAGTTCCAGTTGGCCGGGTTTCGGCCAGACCCCTGGAAGCCGGAGGATTGTCTCAATCGAATGGCGGCATTTTCGATGACCGGCAACGCTTTCAGCGAGCTCCGCGATGCAGAGCTGGTCGCGAAGTTCGGCGTACAGAAGGCCAGCTCCCTGCTCCGGCTTGATCCGAAGGTAAAACTCGACCCGGCAGCGGGTGTGGATTTCAGCGGACTGAAGCCCTCGCTTCTGCAGAACCTGGTCGGAAGTGATGCCAGAATCGAGTTTCCTTCGGACACGTCAGAAGGCAGCAATAACTGGACGATCTCGGGAAAACTCACCTCCACGGGCAAGCCGATCTTGGCCAATGATCCTCATCGAGTGGTGGGTTTGCCCTCGTTGCGCTATATCGTCCACCTGGTAGCACCCGGGTGGGATGTGATCGGCGCGGGCGAGCCGGGATTGCCCGGAGTTGCTCTGGGCCACAACCGGCACATCGCCTGGGGATTCACAATCTTCGGCCTCGATCAGCAGGATCTGTATCTTGAGGATCTGAATCCGCAAGATCCGCTGGAGTACAAGACCCCGAACGGATGGGCGCGTATGCGCCTTGAACACGAAAGCATAGCCGTCAAAGGCCAGCCGCCGGTCGAAATCGAATTGAAATTCACCCGCCACGGCCCTGTCGTTTGGGAGGATGGGAAGCGGGCGCTGGCGCTTCGCTGGGTTGGAGCCGAGCCCGGCACCGCCGGCTACCTCGGGTCCCTTGCCGTCGACCGGGCGACGAACTGGGATCAATTCGAGGAGGCCATGAAGCGCTGGAGAGTTCCGTCGGAAAACATCGTGTATTCCGATGTGGATGGCAACATCGGCGAGCACTCCACGGGGTTGGCCCCACTGCGAAAGACCTGGACCGGACTACTGCCGGTCCCGGGGGCGGCCCACTATGAGTGGTCGGGATATGTTTCGAACTCGGCACTTCCCCACAGTTTCAATCCGCCGGCCGGATTTGTCGCCACCGCGAATCACAAGATGATCCCCGAAAACTACCCCTATAACGTGGGCTTCGAGTGGGCTCCTGCCTACCGGGTGCAACGCATCGCAGAGGTGCTCTCCGGCATTCGTGACAGCCGGAGGAAGATAACCCTCGACGATATGGAGAAACTTCAGACCGATGTTGTGTCATTGCCGGCGCGTCAACTGGTGAAGCTGTTGAAAGAGGCCTCGCCGCAGCCAACGGCTGCGACCCAAATGATGCTCGCCTGGGATGCGACCCTGAGCAGAGAATCCGGGGCTGCAGCGCTTTACGAGGTGTGGCTGAGGAACCTGCAAAAGGCCGTCTGGGAAAAGGAAGGGATGGCAGCGGTGGAAGACGACGGGTCGCTGGAGAACCTGCTCGAAGAGCTCTCGAAGCCGTCGCCCCAGGTTTTCGGGGCCGACGCTGTCGAAGGCAGAAACCAGGTTTTGCTCCAAACACTCGATTGCGCATGGAAACAGACGGAGCATTTGCTCGGACCCGATCCGCAGAAGTGGTCCTGGGGCAGTTTGCATACGATTCGGTTCCGGCACTCGCTCGACCGTTTGCCTGGAGCCGCGACCGTGCTCGATCTGGGGCCGTTGTCGCGTCCGGGCGACGGCTACACCGTGAATGCCACGGGGTCGGCAGTAAGTTCGAGCAGGAGAGTGGGGCGAGCTATAGAGAAGTCCTGAACACCGCTGATTGGGACCGTTCGTTGGCGGTGAATGCTCCGGGACAGAGCGGACAGCCGGGATCGCCGCATTATTCGGATCTGCTTCCTCTATGGGATAAAGGCGAATATTTTCCGCTGGTGTATTCGCGCCGGGCGGTAGAGAAGAATGCACCAGACCGGTTGGTCCTCGCACCGCGGTAGCCCCCGCTTGGTGCCGAATGATCGTAGTCTGGCGTGCGGCAACACCGGCGAGGGTCGTCCTCCACTCTCGGCGAACTTTCCTCGTTGCTCACCCGACGATTGCCAAATCGCCGGGGTGGATTCGGAGATGGGCAAGCCGCAGAAGAGTCTCTTGGCCTCCGTCCAGGGTGGAACGCCTCAGGAACTTTTGCCCGAATCCCGCAACCAAGTCGATCCGGCGTGGTCGGCTGGGGGAAACAAATCGCCTTTGGCCGCATCCGCTTCGCCGCCCGCACCGAGAAACTCGCCACCCACATCATCGACCTTGCTACTCACCGGGTTTCCGTCGTTTTTGGTTCAGATGGCCTCTTCCGTCGGCGCTGGTCGGCACCTCGCCGCGCTTCCCGAAGATTCAAAAAACTTGCGCTCTTCGACTTCAAGACCGGCAAGTGGTCGGATTGGATCGAGGAGCCCTATGCGATTGCTTTCCCGAATCGGTCGCCGGGCTAGCTATAGCTAGGTTTCCGATGACCCTCGATCCGCTCAGCCCACTTTCTCGCGGGTCAGGACCGGACAAACTCGTTCAGAACCCGTCGTGGATGTGAAGAATCTTCACCGGTTCAGCCACCTGGGGTCGGAGCCTGGAGCGCCCGCACCGGACGGTTCGTCTGTCTTTGTGCGCGACCTGCGCACAGATGGGATCTACCCACTTGACATGGAATCACTGTAATCCCCATCAACTTTCGCACCAGCGATCTGGCGCGAGATCTATTTCCCATCGGATGACACGGCGGTCGTCTGCGCAATCGTGTAATTTTGGAACGGCCGCGGTGGATTGAACTTGGCAACTTTGGTTGGCTCGTTGACTTGCCCTGTTCATCGCCCTAACATTTCAGCCGAATGATCGGCCAGATCATCTCGCACTATCGCATCGTCGAAAGGTTGGGCGGCGGCGGGATGGGTGTGGTTTACAAGGCGCAAGACATAAAACTTCGCCGCTTTGTGGCTCTGAAGTTTCTGCCTGACGATGTTGCCAAGGACGCACAAGCCCTCGCTCGCTTCCAGCGCGAAGCGCAAGCAGCTTCCGCATTGAACCATCCCAACATCTGCACGATCCACGAGATTGACGAACAGCATGGACAGGTATTCATCGTCATGGAATTTTTAGACGGACTGACGTTGAA
>JASHRB010000246.1 GCA_030037575.1 Candidatus Sulfotelmatobacter sp.
GCTGCACGGCGAAATTTCGGCCGAAATGGCCTTGGAGCTGCGGACTTCCCTGGCCACTATTACGGGATACGCGCAGCAGTTGGCGCGCAATCGTGACGCGGATCTGGCTCCGCAGTTAGCGGCTGACATCGCCAGCGAAGCGGCGCGTCTGGACCGGCACATCGGAGGATTTTTAGCCAAACGGAATGCCGCCAGCACATCGACTTGAGTTTTGCAGAGGACAAACCATGAAACGCATCACTTATCTCCGTTCCATATTTGCGCTTACCCTGCTAGCGCTGAGCGCGGCGAGTGCGCAAAACGCCTCGGCGCCTGCACAAAGCGTATCGACCAGCGCGGGAACTGGCGCGCAAACTGCCAGCGCTCAAAGCCAGCCCGCCGGCACCACGAGCTTGCAGAATTCCTCGCCGGCACAAGAGCAGTCGCTGGGGGATTACGCGCGAAAGATCCACAAGACCACCACAACTGCGAAGTCCGCCCCCAAAGTGTTCGACAACGACAATCTTCCCATGAATGACAAGATTTCGGTCGTCGGCCAGCTTTCCGATCAAAGCAACGTTGCCTCCGACGCGGGCGCAAAAACCGCGGACGCGGACTCCAAGGCTAATAACGAAGCTAAAAAACAGGCCGAGTGGAAACAATGGCAGGGCAAAATTTCGGCGCAGAAGAATGAGATTGATTTAGACAACCGCGAGCTTGACGTTTTGCAGAAGGAGTATCAGCTGCGGGCCGCTGCCATGTACGGCGACGCCGGCAACCGCCTCCGCAATTCCGCCGAGTGGGACAAAGAAGACGCGGATTACAAGCAGAAAATCGCCGACAAACAGAAAGCCATCGACGACGCCAAGCAGAAGCTGGATGAGATGCAGGAGGACGCGCGGAAAGCTGGAGTGCCTTCGTCGATGTCGGAGTAGCCTCGCTGTCGATCGATGCCGGGAATATGCCCGCATTGCCCCATTGCGACTCGCCCGCGTGGCACTCACTTGGCCTGTGGCCTCTGCTCCCGAAGCCTGAGAATCTGCCTGCGGTGATGCATCCCATGGAGCAGATGGAATCTTCTCCACTGCGCTCCGTTTAGCGGCCCTAAAAAGGGGTGGTCAAGCAACGGAGTCTCGGGTCGAAAGCGGGCCTCCGCCTCGGCGATGATCGCGTCCATGGCCGCGACCTTTTCCCAAATCTCGTCGCGAACCTTTTCCTCCGACAGGCCCTTCGGCCGTGTAGAGGCCGGAGCGTCTCGCCCGGAAGGAAGGTAGTTGAGCCCGAAGACTACCATGGCCCGCGTTCGCTGCCATATCGATCCGCGCATGACCGCCGCTTTGCCGGTTCCTAGCACCCTTTGGAAACCCCTGGTCGTTCCCGTGTAGCTCAGGTAAAGATGTTCCAATATCTGGGCGGCGCACCACTTGTTCGGCGGATGCCAGTGCAATTGTTCCGCCGATATTCCGTCGACCGCGGCTTCGACATTGCGCTTCAACTGTTCAAGCAAGGCATCCATGGCAGCACTCTCGCGTTCCGCGCAGTTCAGGTAGAATATTGCGCGATAAATCAAACAGCCGGAAGTCTAAGAAAGGCCGCCATGAAAATGCGGGACGTTGTGCAGCCTCGAACCTTCTCCGCAGTCGTCGCACAAACGGCAGGCCGAGGAAACGGCGTGCGTTCCGGCGGTTGCACGCCGACAGGAATGATCGGGTTCGTGCTTCTTGCGATTCTGTTTTTTTCCCCCGCTTGCGAATCCAATCCCCCAGTAACTCCCGAAGCCAAGCCAGAAGCGAAACCAACGGAGTTGCTTACAGGGCGGGCAGGATTTCAAAAGGCGTTCATCGCTGCGCGTAACTATGCCATCGATGCAAGGCCGTTCCGCATCGAGTCGATTCTTACGACGGATGGAAACGGGCACGACGGCAAGTCAGCGGTGTGGCGTGCCAGCTTCGCCTCCGCAATGCAGCATGGAGTGAAACCGTATATCTGGTCGGGAAGCACCGCTCCGGATGCTCCTTCCCGCGGCGTATCGCCAGGCATTGAAGATACCTACAACCCGAATAATTCTTCGACCCAAATTTTCGATCCCGGTTTCCTGAAGGTCGACTCCGATCAGGCGTTCAACGAGGCTCAGAAGCATGGCGGAGACAAGGTCCTTGAAAAAGATCCAGCCACGCCCGTGCTTTATATCTGCGACTGGAACCACAACACGAATGAACTTGTCTGGCACGTCATTTACGGCGAATCGCGCGATGTGGCGAAACTGACGGTTGCCGTGAATGCTTCAACCGGCGACTTCATCCGAATCGAGAAATAAACCTTCGATCGGCCAGTTCCAGTTCCGCCGCCACCAGGACAATTGATCGAGTGCCAGCGGTTTCGTATTTCCCGGTTCGTTAGTTAGACCTGGTTAAAAGAATCATTCGAACGCTAAAAAGCTAGATTCTCATGGAGGCCGGGCCCGTTGCCCAGACAACCTGATCCTCAACTGGAAAAACGCATTCTTGATGCGGCCTGCCGGCTTTGGTCGCGGGGTGGCGAGAAAACTCTGACCATGCGCGGCATAGCCAAAGCCGCCGGCACCACCACTCCCACGCTTTACGAACGCTATCAGGATCGTGACGACATTCTGCGCGCGGTTCGCATAGCAACGCGCATGGAGTTGTTTGCCGCGGTCAGTCCCACCCGCACTTTGGCGCAGGCGTGCCGCAAGTATCTCGACTTTGCCATCGAACATCCCCACGCTTACGAAGTGCTCTTCGATGGATTTGCCGAGCCTCCTTCGCTGCATGAACCGTGGCCGACCTTCAACCTGATGCGCGAGCGTTTGTCGCAGCGGCTGGGGGGCAACCCGCATAAACATACGCGGCTCGTGCTCTCGCTATGGTCGCTGATGCACGGAACCGCGATGCTGATGATCCGGGGAGGTGTCAGCGGCGCGCTGCGCACCCAAATGCTTCATGCCTGCCTCGATGCGGTCGAAGCAATTATCGGCTCAGCTGCCAGATCGAAGGGGACATCGCACTCCGGCCCGAAATGGCCTGCCGGATTGATCTTAGGAGAAGCTACCGAAAGCAAGGTCGAAAATGGTTGACCAAGCTTTCACATCTGCCCGAGATCACAAAATGTTTTAAGAGGCTGGCAGGGTCTGGCCGGTTGCATGAGATCTTCGGCCCGCTTTCAGATTACCTCGATTCTGTTTCTGCTTTGAGACGCGCGATTCCCTTCTCGGCTTTTTCCGCTTCCGGCCCGTGTGGCAAGATTTTCAAATAACCTTCGTATTGGGCGCGCGCATCGTCGAGAATGCCCATTTTCTCCAGGCACTCGGCCAGCCGAAATGTAGCTATCGCGTCGCTCTCTTTGTAGAGCAATGCGTCTCGGTAGCGCGCCTCGGCGGCGCGATAGTTCCCACGCTTGTAGTAGAAGTCACCCACTTCCACATCTTTCGCTGCCTGGTGTGGATCCCAGGCATGCAATTGCGCAACTCCGCCCTCGCCGAGCGAGTTGGCTTCGGCACGGGCCACGGCTTGCGCGCTTTTCGGATGGGTCTTCGCATCGTCGGCGGGAGCGCTTAAATCAATCGGAGTGTCTCTGCTTGAACTGTCTCCGACGGCCGGACCGAGATCCTGGACCCGGACTTCATCCGAGAGTGGCGAAGCTAAGTTAGCAGCCGGTGCCGCTGGAGGTGATGGGGAGGCGCGCTGCGACGGGTCCTGCTCGGGGAAGCGCAGGTCATCTGGTGTTGCCGGAAGCGGCTGATTCGGTGCCTTGGCCGCATTTTGGGAAGATTGTGAAGGGGCGCTGGAAGCGGAGCTGGACTGGCTGGTTTGGCTTGGCGTGGAGGGATTTGCCGCGCTTCCCTGTTGTGCCAACGCGGCAATCCCAACGGCGGCAATCAAAACTCCCAACAAGCGGCTCACACTCATAATTTTACTCCCGGAAACCGAAGGCTGCTGGGAGTAAAGTGGGGTGCAGTAAGCATATACACGGACCTGAGCTGTAAATCGGCATAGGGGGACGGTCGCCGCGCTCCCATCTCCTCGCCGGCAAATGCGCCCACAGCGTCGCACTGGTGACCAGAAGAAAGCTTCGCCCCTGCCACGCAGGAACAGTTGTGCAACGCGCTCGGAGCGGGTACGGAGCTCAACCCGGTTTATCGGCGACTCCTGAAGATGGCGCTGGAAGAGTTGCAGCTGATCGAGCGGCAGATTGGCCAACTGGACCGGGAGATAGCGGGTCTGCTCAGTCAGCACCGGGAGGCAGTTCGGCGGCGCTGGCGGAAGTGCCCGGGCGGGGCGCAGCTTCGGCACCAAGTCATTGCCGAAGTGCGTGCCACGGCGCAGGCCCCGCCTCGCGGCGGGTGTTATTTCACCCTTGCGCTTCACTAACCCTTCGTCTCGATCCGGCTGGGTGGAGGGCTCTCACCTCCTAGCGGTTGAACATGCTTGGCACACAAAAATCAGGCCGCTCATTGCTCGAGCGGCCTGTTTGGCGAAGTCCTCCGGGGGAGGGGAAAATCGTTCGGCTTACATCGACGAGGGATTGTTCTGACCGGTAGTCGTTGGGGCAGCAGGAGTAGTGTCGCTGACAGAGTTGGTCATCAGGCGAACATCGACGCGGCGATTATCCGCTCGGCCGGCGGCAGTCTTATTCGACTCGATTGGCTTGTCTTTGCCGAGGCCGATCACATAAATCTTATGAGCTGGCACGTTGTATTTGGAAGCGAGATACTGAATCACCGAATTCGCGCGCCGCTCGCTCAACCCGTAGTTATAATCAGCTGATCCAACAGAATCGGTGTTTCCTTCGAGGGCGATAATGTAACTCTTGGTGCTCGAAATCGAATTGGCAAGTTGATCGAGGGCTTCTTTGCCTTTGGGAGTGAGATTGTCTTTATTGAAGCCGAACTTCACTGAAGTCTCGGCAACCGCGTGATAGTTATCGAGATTCGCAACGGTATTGGTCAAAACGCCCACGCGAGTGTTGGCGGCATCAGCGGTTTGTTGTGCCGAGGTCGCGGTCTGTCCGGCGGCCTGCGCCTTCTGCTCGACGTCGGCAGTCTTCGCATTTACAGCCGTAATGCCGGCCTGTGCCCGCGCATCGACATCTTTGATTTCCTTGCTGTTCTGCGCCGTCATGTCATCGAGTTCGTTGGTCTTGTTGATGAGCGGCGTGGTTTGTTGCTTGACGTAATTCTTAGTTGTGCACCCAAGAGTGGCGGCCAGGCTGACTGCCAGGAAAACTGTTAACGAAGTGCGGGTCATAGTTGAAGCTCCTTCCAAAGCTTGTCGTCGCGCCACGGCAATACCGCGGGCATATTTATTTGGGTACTGATAAAAACCCCGGGAAATCCTTAAATCCTCCAACTCCCTGCGTTACTTTTGCACGGCAAATGCCAGTTCGCCATACTGTAGATTCCCTACTTAAGTATATACATTTTCAAATAGTTGCGCTGGAGGACGCAGGGTGTGCAGAAAACTGCGCGCCTTGTGGGAAACGCAAACCCAACATGAGTGATGGAAATTTTATACGGTCGGGGACGGGAAGACGGTCAGTCATGGGAGGATGCTGGTTCCGGTGCTAGACATGAAAATCCGCTCCCTCGACCGTTAAGAATCGAGTGGCGCGGAGATAACTCACTCATGCGCATACCAAGCACCCCAGAGGACTCATGCGACCTTGCTGTGCCACAAGGCGAGTTGGCAGGGCGGCGCG
The DNA here is from genome assembly GCA_030037575.1 of Candidatus Sulfotelmatobacter sp. Lineage (GTDB taxonomy): Bacteria > Acidobacteriota > Terriglobia > Terriglobales > Acidobacteriaceae > Sulfotelmatobacter. The sequence continues at coordinate 5,695 of JASHRB010000246.1, forward strand.
GCAAGATTTCGCTTCATCTGGACGGGCGGAGCCGCCGGCTTGTACTAGCGGCGAATTCTCTGTGCTCTCATCAAATAAAATATCCCTATCGCCAATGGATCTGCTCCAGAAAATCCGCACTATCCCGACTGAGCCCGGTGTGTATTTGTACAAGAACGCCGAGGGCGAGGTCATTTATGTCGGCAAGGCGAAGAACCTGCGCAGCCGCGTGGCCAGCTATTTTCACCAGGGACGCTGGGAGGATTCAAAAACCGGCAGCCTGATACGTGAAGCGGTCGATGTCGACTACCTTGTCGTCGCCAACAACAAAGAAGCGCTGGCGCTCGAGAACAACTTAATCAAACAGCGCAAGCCGCGATTCAACATTTTGTTGCGAGATGACAAGACTTATCCATACGTGAAGTTATCCTTGGCCGAGCGCTGGCCGCGAGTTTTTGTGACTCGGCAATTGCGCAAAGACGGCAGCGCCTATTACGGCCCGTACTTCCCTGCCCATCTCGCCTATCGCATTGTCGATTTGATTCACCGCAATTTTCTGATTCCATCGTGCAAGGTCGATCTGACGCGGTTTCATCCGCGGCCGTGTTTGCAGTATTACATCAAGCGGTGCCTGGGGCCGTGTGTGCAAAATCTGACGACGCCGGAGGCTTATCAGGAAGCGGTTCGCGATGTGAAATTGTTTCTTGAGGGACGACCGACGGATCTGAGCCGCTCGCTGCACGACCGCATGGAGCAGGCCGCGGCAGCACAGGAGTACGAGCGCGCGGCGCGATATCGCGATTTGATTTCAACGGTTGAGCAGCTGCAGGAACGCCAGCGCATTGCAGCGGCGGAAGGTGATGACGCCGATGTATTCGGCTATCACTTCGAAAATGGAATGCTGGCGGTGAATCTGTTTCACATGCGAGCCGGCCATGTGGTCGATCGCCGCGAGTTCTTCTGGGAAAATCTCCCTGAGTTTGACTGGTCCGAGACGTCAGATGGGGCAGGATCGCCCGCGACCGCCTGTCATCCTGAGCGAAGCGAAGGATCTATGCACGTGGTGGGAACCGCCGGCAGGGATGAATTCTTAGATCCCTCCCTCCGCAGGGAACACGCGCCCGAGGATAACCAGTCTGAGCAATTTCATCCCGGCGCCTTTTTCTCCGCCCTGCTCAAGCAGCTTTACATTGGCCAGCCGTATGTTCCCCGGCATCTCTATGTCCCGGTCGATTTCGAAGATCGGGAGACGCTAGAGGATTTGCTGGCCGAGCAGCACGCGGGCGAGGGCGCGCGCGCCACTCGGGTTCACATTTTGGTTCCACAACGCGGCGACAAGCGTTCGCTGATCGATCTCGCAGGAAACAACGCCAAGCAATCTTATGATCAGCGGTTTCGCGTGCTGAAACCGAATGCGAAGGCCACTCAGGAGGAATTGCAGGAAGTGCTCGGTTTGCCGGAGTTGCCGAAGCGCATCGAGTGCTTCGATATCTCGCATATTCAGGGCGCGGAGACGGTCGGTTCGATGGTGGTCTGGGAAGACGACAAAATGAAGAAGTCGGATTACCGGAAGTTCATTATTCGGACGGTTGATGGCGTTGACGATTTTGCGTCGATGCGCGAGGTTGTCACGCGGCGTTACAAGCGCGCGCAGCAGGAAGAGAAATCGATGCCGAGCCTGGTGTTGATCGATGGCGGGCTTGGCCAGTTGCACGCGGCCGCCGAGGCGCTTGAGTCGTTGGAGATCATCAATCAGCCGCTGGCGGCAATCGCGAAGCGCGAAGAGATTTTGTATGTCTACGGGCAGGAGAAGGATCCGATTGCGCTCGATCATCATTCTCCGGTGCTGCATCTGATTCAACTGATTCGCGATGAAGCCCACCGATTTGCGGTGACTTTTCACCGGAAACGAAGGCAGATGCGCGATCGATCGACCGAGTTATTAGAGATTCCCGGCGTAGGCCAAAGCACAACTCGCCGTCTTCTCGAGCATTTCGGAAGTTTACAAGCGGTAAAGCAGGCGGATGCGGCGGCGCTGTCGGCGGTGGTGACGCGCACCCAAGCGGAAGCGATCAGCAATCACTTTCGCAAATAATCGGACCTCGGGGCTGGTCTGGCGCCGATTTCACGGCGCCGCCTAGGAGTGTGTCCGAGTATTCGGAATTGACTTGTTTCGACCACTACTTGTTGTGGTTCTGCGCGAAGCTGGCCACAACATGTCAGCCGACAAATGATTTCTCGGACAGACTCCTAGGCTTCTATGCCTTGGCCTTCTTGAGGCCAGCGTTTTATCGACCCAGGCGTCCGCCGTTTTGAAATCCTCCGCACGCGCTGGCAGATCGTCACATTCGATATCGGCCTTTTCGCGATACATCAAGTTGATATAAGCCATGGCGTCGCGTGGTAGTCAGGCCTGAGTTGGATTGCGGGGTTGAGCTTATCCATAGCCTCGGCGATTATCGGTTGGTTCTGAACTCGCAGCTCGTCGCAGGCCTCCTCTGATCCGGTTTGCTCGGGTCGAGAGCTTCATCCGGCATCAAGCCGAGTTTTGCGCGAACTTCCATGCGGGGCTGGTAGCACCGTGTCCAGTCGAGGACGCCGATCGGCTAGTAAGGTTCAGGGTCTTTAGGATCAAGATCAGAAGCCGTTTCGTCGTATTGCTTGGCTTTATCGAAGTTCTTCCGGTTGAGATATAGATAGGCGGTCCCTTTTGCGGAATTGATCTTGGAGCCTCCTCCCTCGCCGGAGTCGAGCACCTGTCGATAGTGATCGATCGCGAGCTCCGCGAAGCGATTGTTCTCGGGAGTTTGAACCTCATGGATGTATTGCTGGGCAGACGCCGTTGCCCGGTACAAGTTCGCCTGGGCATTCCCCGGGTCAAGCCTGGCAGCGTTGTCGAAATGCCGAACAGCTTCTTCGTACTTTGCTTGCCGATAAGCCTGCGCGACCGGATTCAACTCTTGGCCGGCGGATTGCGCGAGCACCGGCGCGATGCGCAAAAGACAAAAGCGGAGATGGCTGCACCGGTGCGGACCAATTCACCCCGCATTCGAGGGTCCTCCTTATGCTGCCGCGGACCTGCCGCCTGCTGTTGAAATTAGGGATTGTCACAAAATAAATAGATCAGATTCTTAAGTCTTGGACGGAGCTGCCGTGTGGGGCAAGATCGTATAATTCCAGTCTCCATGGAATGAATCTGGTCGAAGCCGTAGGTTTCCTAACTCAGCCTGGCTCACCTTTCTACCTTCAGAATACGAGTTAGTGTCGAGCTTGGCCCTTACTTTGAGACCCGCCTTGGTGCGGGTAGCCGCAATCAGCTTTACGATCACCGCATGACTGATCAACGGTTTCCCTCGCCAATTCTGGCTGATGAAGGAAAATAGCCGATGCTCGATCTTGTTCCACTTGCTGGTGCCTGGAGGGAAATGACAGATGGAAATCGGAATCTTCAGCGCATCGGCCAGGGTCTGGACCTCGGTTTTCCACAAACGCAATCGCGAACCATTGCTGCCTCCAGCATCCACCGTAATAAGAAGTCGCTTCGCCTGCGGATAATATTTCCGCCCCATCCATGTCCACCAACGACGAATGGTTTCCACGGCAAACTCCGCGGTGTCATGATCCATACCCACACTCACCCAACCGGTATTGGTGCCCAGGTCATACACGCCGTAGGGAATGGCCTTCCCCAGTTCCCGAATGACAAAGTCGTGCACCCGCACTTTCTCCGGCTGACCCTGTGGCCGCAACTCTCGTCCCACGTTCTTGAAGTCTCCCACTAACTCCTTCTTCTTTGTATCTACAGAAATCACCGGCTCGCCCTGCGCCAGTAACCGTTTCACTCGTTCATTGATGTACTCGAACTGCGCATTGCGGTCCGCATGACTGGCGCCTTCAATGGTTTTCGCATTGGCCTGCAGACTGTAGCCCAACTCGTGTAGCATCGCGGCCACCATGCGATGACTGGTGCGGTGAC
>JASHRB010000247.1 GCA_030037575.1 Candidatus Sulfotelmatobacter sp.
GTCGGCGGATTCGACAGCCGCGGGCAGTTTGCCGTCGAGCTGTTCGGGGGTGAGGATGGTCCAGCCCGGTTCTTCCAACTGGGAGAGCGCGGAGGACGAAATCTTTTCTGCGACGACGATCTTGATCGATTCGCTCATGTTTGGTTACCAACTTTACCGCTCAGCCGGCCTCTTCTGCCTGGTAAAACATGGACTGCCAGCTCGCTTGCACAACGTTGACGAACCTTTGACCCGCCCCTGACACGCCATCGGGGCCGCCATTCCTAGACCGCCTCCATGGGCCATCGCCCACCGAGCCCCATCAGGAAAAATCCGATGATCGCACTGCCAACCGCGCCCACGGCGTTTGCCCTCGGGTGCGGCGACTCGAGCAAACCTACGACGCCCTCGACCCCCGGAACGCTCCCCCACCCTTCTCGGCTTGCGCCGAACAACATGAACCACGGCGGCGCGGCCTTGGTATTGACGGTTACGGGCGACCCCCGCTCCTCGTCGGCGGTAATCAGGTTCGACGGCGCAGCCGAGGCCACGATGTATGTGAGCGCCAACCGGTGGATGACACCCCTTGCGGCTTCCGCCATCGCCACGGCGCGAACCGTGCCGGTTACCAATCCTGCCATCGCGGGAAGGGGCGCTTCTGGCAGCGGCGCCCGGCCGCAACCTCGGGCCCCACGAACTTCACCATCCACTGACGCGTCAGGGCCGCGATGCGCCTCCCTCAAGCGTTGACCAGTTGACGCTTGCCGGCAACTTCGCGGGCGTAGACTTGCTGGGCGGCGCGAACGGCGGTGCCGTATTGGACCGCCTTCCCCGTGACGCGAGCGACAACGTGCTCGAGCGCGCCCAGGATGCCGATGGTATCCAGGTAGTCGTAATAGCCAATGTGGGCGATACGGAAAAGCTGGCCTTTCATCTCGCCCTGTCCGTTGGCCACGACGGCGTCGAAGGACTCGCGAAATTCTTTGATGATTTTGCCCGAATCGACTCCGGGGGGCGAGCAAATGGCGGTGAGAGCGGCTCCGGGCGAAGAGGTGAAAAGCTTCAGACCGAGCGCCTCTACGCCGGCGCGAGTCATCTCCGCGCAGAGTTCGGCGTTATCGACCAAGGCTTCGCGCCCCTTGGCCAAATCGCCGTTGCCCATGCCGCGAATGAATTCGAGCGCGGCACCGAGGGCGGCGAACAAAGAGGTTGCGGGCGTGCTGGCGGTTTCTCCCTTGGCCGCCGATTTGCGCTCTTTGCGCAAATCGAAATAGAAGCGTGGGGATTTTGTTGCTTCCATGCGCTGCCAGGCGCGGTCGCTCACGGCGCAGTAGCCCAGGCCGGGAGGGATCATCAGAGCCTTCTGCGAACCGCCGATCAGGAAATCGATTCCCCAGCCATCGACGTCGAGGTGCGTCGTACCCAGGCCGGTGATGGCGTCCACCACAAGCAAGGTGTCGTCGCCGCGATCGCGCACCAGTTTGGCGATGCCTTGGGCATCGTGGCGGGCGCCGGTGGAACTCTCGGTGGCCTGCACAAAGACCGCGCCAACCTCGGGTGTGAGCTTGGCGCGGATGTCATTTAAAGAAAAAGTTTCCCCGTAGGGCGCGCTGAGCACTTCCACCTTGCAATTAAAAGCCTTGGTCAAGCCGGTCCAGCGTTCGCCGAATTTGCCGGCCGAGAGCACCAGGACTTTCTCGCCCGGTGAAGTGAGGTTAGAGACGGCGGCCTCCATCGCGCCAGTGCCGGAGCAGGCCATGACCAGCACCTCATTTCGCGTGCCGACGAATTCCTTCATATCGGCGAGCACGCGCTGAAACAAGTTGCGGAAATCGGCTGTGCGATGATGCGCGGTGAAGGCAGCCATGGCGGCTTGCGCTGACGGCAATAGCGGCGTGGGACCGGGAGTAAAAAGGCGATTCTTACGAAGCATGGCTGCCGACCTGGGTTGCTTGCTTTACCAGTTTAACGGAACCGCCCGAGGTGCGGCCATGGCGGATCAGGGGCAAGCGCAGTTCCCAATCCGTCGAGGTTCCGACAACGGCCAGATTCCTCGCCCGCTGCTGAGAGCGCCGGGCTTCGGGACGACGCCCGGAGATCTCGCGGCTATGGTCGGTATCCGCTTCGCGGCGCAGGTCTCATGTCCGTCTATAATTGCCGAATGAGCTTGATCGAACGCATTCAAAACGACATCACGGCGGCCATGAAGGCGCGCGAGGAGCAGCGGCTCTCGGCCCTGCGCATGGTGAAGACCGCGCTGAAGAATCGCGAAGTCGAGAAAATGGCGCCGCTCGACGACAAAGAATCTCAGGCGGTTCTGACAACCCTGATCAAGCAGCGAAAAGATTCGGTTGAGCAATTCACCAAGGCCGGGCGGCAGGAGATGGCCGACAAGGAAGCCGCCGAGATCGTGCTGATCGAAAGCTATTTGCCCAAGGCCGCCGGCCAGGCGGAACTGGCCGCCGGAGTGAAAGCGGTGATCGCCGAGATGGGATCGCCAACCATGAAGGATATGGGTGCGGTGATGAAGAACGCGATGGCGCGATTTTCCGGGGCGGGCATGCGAGCGGACGGGAAGGTGGTGAGCGATATTGTGAAGAAGGAATTGGCGGGAAAGTAGGTTACTTGCTTCTCTGCAGTTCACGGTACACTTGGCTTTTTGAGATGCCGCGCTCTTTCGCGACCTTCTTCAAGGCGGTTTTCTCCTCGACTTTCTCGGCGCACATGAGCTGCTGAACGCGCTGCCGCACACTCGGAGAGCCCGGGGCGGCTGTCCCCTCCCCTCCCGTGCCCAGGCGAGTTTCCTCGGCTTTGCCGATCAACAGCGTGATCTCGCCCTTTATTTCGCGGCGCGATTTCAAAACCTCTAGAACTTCGGCCGCGCTACCACGCAAGAACTCCTCATGCAGTTTGGTCACTTCGCGGGCGACGACGACCTGACGGTGGCTGCCGAGAGCCTCGCACGCATCTTCCAAGGCATCCGCGATGCGATGCGGAGCTTCGTAGAAAACTTGGGTGCGCGGCGAGGTTTTCATGGATTCGAGTGCGGTCCGGCGTTGGCCGCGCTTTGCGGGTAGAAATCCGCTGAAAGCGAACGAATCGGTGGGCAAGCCACTGGCGACCAGCGCCGCAAGAAACGCCGCCGGCCCCGGAACCGGAACGACCGGAAGATGGTGGCGAACGGCCAGCGAGATCAGGCGAAAGCCGGGATCGGAAATGCCCGGCATGCCGGCATCGGTGACCAGGGCAACGCTCGCGCCCTCCTGCATGTCTTTCACCAGTTCTGCGGCGCGGGTCAGCTCGTTGTGCTGGTGATAACTGATGGTTCGGGTGGTAATGCCATAATGATTCAGCAGCTTTTGGCTTTGCCGCGTGTCTTCGCAGGCGATGACCTCGACTTGCTTGAGCACGCGCAACGCACGGAGGGTGATGTCTTCCAGATTCCCGATGGGCGTGCCCACCAAATAGAGCGCTGGACGCGGGCTACGCCCACCAGCAGAAGGGTCGGGGGGAGCGTCTGGGGTAAGCTTCGGCGGGTCGCTGCGATCACGCATGCGTGAAGTCTAGCACTCGATTTCCCCGCGCCTGACGGCGATCGGGCCTTGGGGGGGGCGGCTTTTAGCGCTTTGGCGGTGCCGCAGCCGGCTCGGTTAATTCAGGCACAGACCCGGACAGGATTTTGCGCAGAAATCCCAGCGACACCGACGCGCTCACCAGGGCACGGTCGCCCTCCTGCCGCACCTTCAGGCTGTCGAACAGGGTCTTCACGTCGGGGTCGGCGCCGTGCGTACCCAGGGAAATTTCGGCGGAGTGCATGAGCGCGACGAAGAGGTTGATCTTGTCGGCGATGGCGCGGGCCTCCTGCTCGCTCTGGGTGAAGGCCTCGCCGCGCAAGTGAATGGCATCGGCTCGCAAATGGAGCGGACTCAGGAAGCTGCCGGAGATCACGAGCGTGGCCGGGCTCGCGAACAGCGAACTCCACCAGGAGGTCGCCGGCTCGGCGGGATCAATTCGTGCGATGGCCCAGACCAGGCTGCCCAGCTGCACGCGCTTGTAATATTGGCGAAGCAGCGCCGGACCGCCGAAGGGAGACGCGAGGCGTTTGGAATGGTCGACGATTCCCTGTATCACCGCCGCATCGTCGTGATTTGACGCTGCCACCGAGTCGGGGCTGAGCAAAGCCACCCGCAATGTCCTCCCTTCGAGCGGAATGGTGAAAATATCGACGGAGTGGTAGTTCTCGACCGAGCGCGCCATCTGCCGGAAATATGCGATCAGGCGCTCGCCCTGCAGCTTTCCCACCAATACTTCGGAAAAGCGCGGTTCGCGGGCCGAGCCGCCGGTTCCGCCCCCGGGCCAACTCGCGGGATAATGCACGGCAAAGGCGGCTTCATCGAGGTCGCGCTCGAACTGGAAGCCGGTGGCTTGAATGAAGCGTTCGTACTCCGGATCGTGGCTCACCTGCGGCAGCTCTTTGCCCCCGTTGAGGCGGCGCGCCCAAGTCAGGTCGAGATAGAAAAATGCATCGGCTCCCGGAAGCAGACGGGCGGGTTCGGGCGGCGCGAGCTTTCGCAGTTGGACGGCGACGGTGACCGCCACGGCCACAATGAGAACCGCCAGGACGATGGGGAGCGTGCGCCTAATTCGCATGGATTAGCGGTCGGCATGAAATCATAGCATCCCCGGCGGGAAGTAGGCTGCGTGGGCGCCGGCTCCACTTCGGTTGCTTTCCCCGCCTTACCATCGGGCTAACAGTTTTTCCCGAGGCCACTACGGCTATGGAGGGGAAATCGCTCGCCTGCCGCACCGATCCTGGCCGCCGTGCGCCGCCAAGGCGCAGAAGTCATCGAAGACGGGGCAGAGCAGTGGCGCAGTTTATGCGAAGGCGCGCTTGACCATCAACCGCTCCACCGGCCGAAGTCGATTGCCGCGCCTATCCGGGCATTTAGGCCGAAGGCGAAGGTGCTGCCGGTCACCGTCATCGCCTGATGGCCGCTTGTCCCGGATGCTGCCGCTGCTCGAAGGGCGAGGGTTGTTCTGGGGAATTGCGGTGCGCAGGCTGCGCGCCCCGGTGAACGGTCATGCATGCCGGTTGATGCCGTGCAGCGAACAGACCGGGGGGGTAGAACTGGCGAAGAACGCGGCCGGGGAACTTCTGCGACAGACGCCGGGGTGATCGTCGAACAGATTCTGCGCGATTGCGGCGAACGTGGAATTTGGCAATACGACACACCGGACAAAACCCTCGGTGGAAGAGGAAATGAACCGATCCGACCCGAGCACAGTCGGCAGTTCATTTTTGGCTGGCGGTTTGGCGGGCGACTGGCGCACCGCGGCTCCGATTTCGGGCAAGGCCGGCGGTCAAGCGAATGGCGGGCGTGACTTTACTCCGGCACATGTCCAGTTCTCCATTGCCTTGAAAATTCAGGTTGTGGTACGGTAATCAATTGTCCCGGACATCTGGAAGGGATTGGGGGTATACTTGTGCCTTAGGGCACTCGTGCCCGATGCTGGCGTAGCTCAGCTGGTAGAGCATCTGATTTGTAATCAGAGGGTCGGGGGTTCAAATCCCTTCGCCAGCTCCAGGATGCGAAATTCGGCGACGAATTTCCGGCAGGCAGCAGGAACCTAGTAGGCGGCGCAACAGGTTTTTCCAAACGCACTCCATTCGGAACTTTTCCGGCGCGTAGTCTTCGCGCGATATGCGTAAGCGTGGGTCTTGGTTTCCCTGATTGGCTGGAAGCTTGGATTTGGAGGTTAAAAAGCAGAAGTGTGCTGCCGCGATTCGGGTGTTGGCCGCGAGTGAGCATGGTTTGCGGGCGGTTAGCCGGAAAGCGCTGAGTGGGCCGCGCTTCGACGAGTTTGCTTGCCGGATGAGACGGTAATGGCGGCCTCACCCGGCACAGTATGCACAGGTGGGTGAGTGGTTAAAGCCAACAGACTGTAAATCTGTCCCTCCTAGCGAGGTACGAAGGTTCGAATCCTTCCCTGTGCACCAGAGACAAGCCTTCGTGAACGGGGCCGGAGGCTGAGAGCGGACGAAGCCAGAGCCTGAGCGGAGTGGAAGGTCCGCTGGCCAAATCCCAAGCGGGTTTTACGAAGGACCAAATCGAGGGACCAAATGAAGATGAGCCGCCTGGCCATGGCGATGATTGCATACGCGGCGTTGGGTGTGCTGGCCGCGACGACGCTGAGCGACTCGCGAATCCGGGCGATGACGCTGCTGATGCTGGCGTTGTTTGCCTTCAAGACCTGGGTGCGGCGCAAAGATGTCCTGCATCCTGATGGAGAAAGCGAACAATAGCTTTGGCTGCGCGCGGTTGGCGGGCGTGAGCCAAGCCAGAGCCCGCGGGCGAAATTCCCAGCGGATTTTGCGAGGGATCTCTCGGGCCGGGATGTGCAAAGAAGTTGAGCCGATGTAGCTCAGTTGGTAGAGCACTCCCTTGGTAAGGGAGAGGTCACCAGTTCAATCCTGGTCATCGGCTCCAGTTTTGCCGGGTGGCGGGTTCAGCCGCGCCGGCAAGGTTGGTTTTGCTGGAAGGGCACGACTTTAGTCGTGCGCGTGAGAGTGCTGGCTAAAGCGGCTTTCGCCGCTGAGGTTTTGCTGAAGGCCGATGGCGGACAGCGGGATGAACGGGCGGGAGTAACTCAGTGGTAGAGTCACAGCCTTCCAAGCTGTTGGTCGCGGGTTCGATTCCCGTCTCCCGCTCCAGATTGAGGCGTTTTGCGGGCGTGAGCCCGCAGGGAAAATCCCGAGTGCAGCGCGAACTTGAAGCAAGCGCGCCAGGCGCGCTCCCAGATCCTTGGGCGACGAAAAGCATGTCGCCTTCCGGATGACAAGCGTATGGCGTTCGAGCAGGCGACCATCAAGGTTCAAAAGCAGGAAGAGTTTGGCAAGTTGCGGGCTGCAATCGAGCAAGCTTTCCTGGCGGAAAATGTGGAGCGGTTTCTCAAGCAGCTGGCTCGCAGGGGAATTCGGGTGCGGGATCTCGATGCTGCTCTGGCAGCGTGTGCGCTAGAAGGCGCGGCGAAAAGCCAATCCCATGCGAGCGCATGGCAGTTGTATCAGGGGTTGCCGCTCTCGGATCAGGCGCAGATGCGCGAGTTTTATTTGTCGAAGCTGGAAACGGTGGAGGCGGCGCTGCGGCATAAGTTCAAGAAACTTTATCAATATTACTGAGGTAACGCTGGCGAAACGCCAGCGCCACGTAAGGATAGGACAAGGAAATGGCGAAAGAGAAATTTGATCGGACCAAGCCGCACTGCAACGTGGGGACGATCGGACACATTGACCACGGCAAGACCACGCTGACGGCGGCCATCACCAAGGTGTTGTCCAAGCACAATCCCAAGATACAGTTTCGCTCGTTCGACTCGATTGACAATGCTCCGGAAGAAAAAGCGCGGGGCATCGCGATCGCGACGGCGCACGTGGAGTACGAAACGGCGAACCGGCACTACGCGCACGTGGATTGTCCGGGGCACGCCGACTACATCAAGAACATGATTACGGGGGCGGCGCAGATGGATGGGGCGATTCTGGTGGTGGCGGCGACCGACGGTCCCATGCCCCAGACGCGAGAGCACGTGCTGCTGGCCCGTCAGGTGGGGGTGCCGTATATCGTGGTGGCGCTGAACAAGTGCGACGCGGTGGACGATGCTGAGTTGCTGGATCTGGTAGAGCTGGAAGTGAGAGAGCTGCTGAAGTCGTACAAGTTTCCCGGGGACGAGGTGCCGGTGATTCGCTTGTCGGCGCTGGGCGCGCTGAACGGGGAAGCCAAGTGGGAGAAGCAGATTGACGCGCTGATGGAGGCGGTGGATAAGAGCGTGCCCCAGCCGGCGCGTGAGCTGGATAAGCCGTTTCTGATGCCGATTGAAGATATTTTCTCGATTCAGGGCCGGGGCACGGTGGTCACGGGCCGCATCGAGCGGGGCAAGGTGAAGGTGGGCGAGGAAGTGGAGATTGTGGGCTTCCGCGAGACGCGCAAGACCGTGGTCACCGGGGTGGAGATGTTCAAGAAGCAACTGGACGAAGGCATGGCGGGCGACAACGCGGGTCTATTGCTGCGGGGCACGGCGAAAGAAGAGGTGGAGCGGGGCATGGTGCTGGCCAAGCCGGGATCGATTACGCCCCACACCAAGTTCAAGGCGGAAGTATACATTCTGACGAAAGAAGAAGGGGGGCGGCATACGCCGTTTTTCAAGGGCTACCGGCCGCAGTTTTATCTGCGCACCACGGACGTGACCGGAGTCGCCGAACTTCCTGCCGGCACGGAGATGGTGATGCCGGGGGACAACGTCAGCCTGACCATCGAACTGATCACGCCGGTGGCGATGGAGAAAGGCTTGCGCTTTGCCATCCGCGAAGGCGGCCACACCGTCGGTGCGGGAACCATCGCTGAGATTGTGCAATAGGCGGTGAAGATGGGGCGACAGCCGCCCTTGGCGGCGCTTGGGAAGGGCAGAAAAGTTAGGCGTTACCGAGGTCCTGCGCGAGACAAGAAGCTTCGTGCTCAGGATGACAGTGGAAAGGGTACTCGGGCCACAGGGACAATGCAGCTTGCAACATGCTGCCTGATCTTTCCTTCCGGGGCTTTTCTAGCAAGATCGGCCGGGAGGGGTTAGCGAGATGAAACCGTGAGTGGACAGGAAAGAATTCGCATAAGGTTGAAAGCCTACGACTATCGCGTGCTCGATCAGTCAACGGGCGAAATCGTCGACACGGCGCGGCGCACGGGAGCGCAGATTGCGGGCCCCATTCCGCTGCCCACGATGAAAAACAAATACACCGTGCTGCGTTCGCCGCATGTGGACAAGAAGTCGCGCGAGCAGTTTGAGATTCGCACGCACAAGCGGCTGCTCGATATCCTCGAGCCCACCCAGCAGACGGTGGACGCGCTGATGAAGCTCGATCTGCCGGCGGGCGTGGATGTGGAGATTAAGGCGTTCGGGAAGGAACATAAATAAATCATGGGGGGACTGGCCGGGCGGCTGTCCCGGTCGAGCCAAGCTCGACTCAATCATTTTCCCCGCCAATGGCCAAAGCCAAGCTGCACGGAGAAGGAAATGGCGACAAGAGTTACAGGCATTCTGGGCAAAAAAGTCGGCATGACGCAGCTGTTCGACTCCAAGGGCGACGTGCGCCCGGTCACGGTGTTGCAGGCCGGCCCGTGCGTGATTACCCAGCACAAGTCGGCGGTCAAAGACGGCTACGAAGCAGCCCAGATCGGCCTGGTCGAACTGATGAAGCAGTCGAAGCTGAGCAAGCCTGCGCAGGGACATTTGGCCAAAAACAATCTTCCGCCGGTGAAGTTCATGCGCGAGGTTCCGCTCGAGAGCGACGGCGACGGGGATGGTGCCGTGAAGGCCGGCGATCGCGTCCTGGTGGATATTTTCGAGGGGGAAAAATTCGTCGATGTGGCGGGAGTCGGTAAAGGCCGCGGTTTTCAGGGCGTGGTGAAGCGGCATCACTTCGGCGGCGGACCGAAGTCGCACGGATCGATGTTTCAGATTACCGGTTCGATTGGCTCGTCGGCGTTTCCTTCGCGGGTGTTCAAGGGAATGCGCATGTCGGGGCACATGGGCCATCAGCGTGTGACGGTGCGCAACCTGCGCGTGCTGGGCGTGGATAAAGACGAGAATCTGTTGGTCGTGGAAGGCAGCGTGCCCGGGCCCGCAGGCGGCTACCTTGTGATTACGAAAGCGAAAAAGCCGCCGCGAGAGCGCCGCGGGTTTGCCGGCGCGGCCACGGTCGATCCGTTGAAGGCGGCAAAGAGAGCGGCGAAGAAGGCGTAGAGACCGGTGGACGAGGCGTCCGCCGCTTCATGGGAAGGCTATGGCGACGATTGACATTCACGATTTGAGCGGGAAAAAGGTGGGAACGTTGGATCTGGCCGATGAGATTTTCGGCGCGGTCAACGAGGACCTGCTGTGGGAAGCGGTGAAGCATTACCGCGCCGGGCAGCATCGCGGTACTCACGCGACCAAGGCTCGCTGGCAGGTGTCCGGTTCGGGTAAAAAACTTTGGAAACAAAAGGGTACCGGACGCGCACGTATCGGGTCGATCCGATCTCCGTTGTGGCGGCATGGGGGCACGGTGCACGGGCCGGTTCCGCGCTCCTACGACTACAGGTTTCCGCGTAAAAAGCTTTTGGGGGCGCTGCGCTCGGGGCTGGCGGCAAAATTTGCCGAGGGCAAGCTGATGATCGTGAATGCGTTCGACGTGAAGGAAGCGAAGACCAAAGAGTTCCGCAAAGTGCTGGAGGCGCTGCACGTGGATTCGACCGTTTTGCTGGTCGACTCGCCCAAGGCCGCGAACCGCAATCTGGAACTCAGTTCGCGCAACATCGAGGGGCTCGAATTCATCGCCGGGAACGAGGTTCATCCCTATCATTTGCTGCGCTATGACCGGGTCATTTTTTCCCATGCCGCGATCGAGAAACTGCAGTTAACCTTGCGCAACTCTTTGCCCAAGCAACCGCCAAAGCCGGCCGAAGACGAGAGTGCGAAAAAGGCGGCGGCCGCTCCGCGGCGGCGCACCCGCCATGAAAAAGCGGCGGAGGTGGCTTAAGGCCGAATCAATATGAAATCCGCATACCAGATCATTCGCCGTCCGGTGATTACGGAAAAAGGTTTGGCCATCAAAGAAAACCAGAACACGCTGGTGTTCCAGGTTGCGCCCAAGGCGACCAAGACGGAAATCAAGGAAGCGGTGCAGGCGATTTTCAAAGTCAAGGTGTATTCGGTGCGCACCGCCACCTATCCGGGGAAAGAGCGCCGGCGCGGCAGATTTGCCGGCTACCGTGCGGATTGGAAAAAGGCTTATGTGCGCCTGCGCGCCGGCGAGAAGATGCCGGAGTACGCGCAGAATTTGTAACACCCGTTGTTGGCCGTTCGTCATGGGCGTGGGCCAATACGAACGAGCGACGGTAAAAATCCGGCGGTTGGTTTTGCGTTGATTCGGTTTGCGGTTCCGTGGCCTGCCAACCACAGGGAATCAACCACGAAGCAAAGGGCTGATTTTATGCCAATCAAGACATATCGACCGACGACCCAGACGTTGCGTTATCGCACGACCCTGGTCAACGACGACATTACCACCAGGTATCCGCACAAGCCGCTGCTCGAGCCGAAGCGGCGTACCGGCGGACGCCGCAACTCGGGCGACACCACCATGCGCTTCATCGGCGGCGGGCACAAGAAGAAGCTGCGCATCATCGACTTCAAGCGCGACAAGACCGGCATCCCCGCGACCGTGGTCAGCATTGAGTACGATCCGAACCGCTCGCCGCGCATTGCCTTGCTCGCCTATGCCGACGGCGAGAAGCGCTACATTTTGCAGCCCGAGGGATTGAAGGTGGGGCAGAAAGTTGTGAGCGGACCCGAGGCCGACATTCTGGTGGGCAACGCGCTGCCGTTGCGCAATATTCCTCCCGGCACGCCGATTCACAATTTGGAACTGAAGCCGGGCAAAGGCGCGCAGATGGTGCGTTCGGCCGGCGGAGTGGCGCAGCTGGTCGCGAAAGAATCGGATTATGCGCTGGTGAAGCTGCCTTCGGGCGAGACCCGCAAGGTTTCGCAGGACTGCATGGCAACCATCGGACAAGTGGGTAACCTCGATCACGAAAACGTCACCATCGGCAAGGCGGGACGCGCGCGCTGGCTGGGATGGCGCCCGCACAACCGGGGCGTGACCATGAACCCGGTGGATCATCCCCACGGCGGGGGAGAAGGAAAAACTTCGGGCGGCCGGCATCCGGTGACGCCCTGGGGTCAGCCGACGCGGGGTTACAAGACCCGCAACAACAAGCGGACGGACAAGTTTATCGTCAGCCGGAGAAGCAAATAGGCGGAGTGGTTTTGCAGTGGCATTCAAAGGGGCGAGGGTGATAAAGCTGTTGGCTGGACGCTGACGG
>JASHRB010000248.1 GCA_030037575.1 Candidatus Sulfotelmatobacter sp.
CTGCCAAGCGAAGCAACGTGTTGAGCGTCGGTTTCGTTTCGGCGTTTCGGGTCTTCGAGGATGGAAATCCTCTCTTGCCCCATGCGCACACTCCTGCCAAATGCTGCTTGAGACATCTCGCGCTGTTCCCGAAGCGCGCGAAGCTGAAAGCAGATCGTGGTATACACGTTCTCCAAATTGAAGGCCGCTCGAAATTCACGGTCTTTCATGGTGTTCAACAAGTCTCGTTTAGTCGTAGCGATGCTCAACGATTCGTCCTGTCAGCGTTGACAATTTCCATTCTTGCTGTGGCTGTGGCAGGTGCGTTCAGAGGAACAAATTGGTCGCCCTGTTCGATGGCTGGAACTAAGAGCGAGAATTCCCTTTCGCTCGGTCCACGAAACCCAAGTAAGCGATATTGGGTATTCATCCAGCGAACCCTGATTTCCACGATGTCGGCGTAGTCGTCCAGATTACGAGCGAGCCCGGCGACTTCGAAAAGATGGAAGTCATTGCAGGCAAGCAACTTTCGACGACCACGGGCCGACTTGTTCCTCAGAAGAAGCGGACGGGCCAAAGTGCCGTGCCAGCTAGCTGAAGTAGGATTCTCTATATTTTGGCTCTTGCCTTAACTGGCACAGCGCGTCTATCCATTTCCGGTTGTCCTGCTGGGTGCGTTTCTCGGCAGGGCTATTCACCATCGCCTGCGCGGCGAAGTTTTCTGGAAGTACGTTTACGCTTTGCTGGTGGGAATCGGGACTGTAGTGGTCGCGCAGGCGGTGCGAGCTTAGCCGTGTCCGCCCGGAGGCAGAGGACGGTCAAATGCCCAGCTTCTTGACTTCTTCGTTGTAGTACTTGCGATACAGGATGTCCCATTCCTGCGAACCCTCCAGAATGGTGCGCTTCTGGCTTTCGATTTTCTGGCGGGCCGTCTGATCGATCTTCTCCTCGCCGTTCAACAGCTCTTCGAGGATCTTGCGCGTTTCCTGGCGGATGGTATTGGGATCCTCGACGAACTCGACTTCGTCCATTTGCTTGAGCGTGTCGGCGACCGCCCGGGCCAGCACATTCACTTTGTCGCGGCTGAGCCTCACAGCACCGCCTTATATTTGCGGACCAGTTCGCTTTTCACCTTGCGGAACATTTCCTGGTAGTTGGCCCCGGTTTTGTTCATTTCTTCGGCGTAGGCTTCGAGGATGACGCGCACTTCGTCGTTGATGCGGTCTTCGAGGGTCAACTCTTCGAGCAGGGCCGTGTGCACCTTCTCGGCGACCTTGGCGGCGGCCGAGGTTTCGATGGCCTTGGCAGCAATTAGTTTCTTGGTGACTTCGCGGGCCAGGTAGCCCACATATTCCTTGGACAAAAGCATGTGCGGGTCGTATCGCTGTCTGAGGGCAGCTTGTCTGCGAGCTGAAAAGTGTAACACAGGCAGCTCGGGGCGAGCGATTGCCGGAGCCGCATAGCACCCCGCATCGCACCCGGGAGGTTGTCGCCATCCCTTGCCCTAGCGATAACCTGCCGACAAGGCGGGTGGGTTGACGAACCTAGGAGGCTGTTATAGGATGCTTTTGACAAGTTTGCCCTTCGGGGCAGACCTGAATTTCATGCAGAGTGGCTGAGGGACGAGCCCTGTGACGCCACGGCAACCGGATCGGGATCATATATCCCGACCGCCAGGTGCCAACTCCCGCCCGGAAACGGGGAACATGAGATTCGGATGCAGGCTGTAACAGCACTCCGAGAGCCTCTTTTCCTTTTTCCTGGGATAATGAGGCCTTTGCTTTTTGGGTCTCTTTTCCCCGGCTCGTCCGCAGCTATTCGCTTGAAGCAGAAAGCGAGTAGACCATGCCGAAGCATGACGCTTACTACGAATTGCGCTGCCGGGAATGCGGCCGCAGATGGGGAAACCAGCCCCGCTCGATCTGCGAATCGTGTTTCTCTCCTCTGGAAGTCGCCTACGACTACGATTGGATTCGCTATTTGCTCGGTCAGGATGCGATGGACCCGCGGGCGGCGATTCGCCGGCGGATTTCCGAGCGCCCGGCGAATATGTGGCGTTATGCCGAACTGCTGCCCCTGCCCGACGGGTTCGAGCCGCGGTTGCCGGTGGGTTGCACGCCGCTACTTCGCGCTCCGCAGTTGGCGCAACGATTGCTCGGGGGCAAAGACGCGGAAACCGCCGCGCTGAATCTCTACATCAAAAATGACGCCGTTTGCCTGCCGACTTTGAGCTTCAAGGACCGGGTGGTTGCCGTCGCCCTGGGGCAGGCGTCCGCCTTCGGCTTCGACACGGTGGCCTGCTCTTCCACGGGAAATCTTGCCAACGCAGTCGCGGCACACGCGGCTGGCCTGGGATTGAAGGCGTGGATCTTCATTCCCTCCGATCTCGAACCGGCAAAAATTCTGGGCACGCAGGTGTTTGGTGCGAACGTGGTGCGCATCGCCGGCAGTTACGATCAAGTGAATCGTCTGTGCTCGCAAATCGCGGAAGAGCGTCACTGGGGCTTCGTCAATGTGAACCTGCGACCTTACTACGCGGAAGGCTCGAAGACGGTCGGGTTCGAAATCGCCGAACAACTGGGCTGGCGTCTGCCCGACAACGTGGTGGTTCCGATGGCTGGGGGATCGCTCATCACGAAAATCAAGAAAGCCTTTGATGAACTCATCAAGCTGGGCTTGGTCGAAGAGAAGCCGGTGAAATTTTTCGGCGCGCAAGCGACCGGATGCTCGCCGATTTCAACCGCAGTAAAAACCGGCAGCCCGGAGATTGATCCGCAGAAACCGGCAACCATTGCGCGCTCGCTGGCGATTGGAAATCCGGCCGATGGTCATTACGCCATCAGGACCATCAAAAACACCGGGGGATGGAGTGAGGATGTGAGCGATCCGGAACTGCTCGATGCCATTCGTCTGTTGGCCGAGTCGGAAGGCATTTTCACCGAAACCGCCGGCGGAGTAACCGTGGGCTGCGCGGGCAAGCTGTATCGCCAGGACCGCATTTTGCCCGAGGAAACCACGGTGTTGTCGATCACCGGAAACGGGCTGAAGACCACGGACGTACTGGCGGGCGTTTACGAAGCGGAGCGGCCGATCGTGCCCAAGCTGGCCGAATTCGAAGCCCATCTGCAAGCCAGGCTGGCGAGAGTCGACGCCCGCAAGGAGATCGCGGGAGTGGCGGTTTAGAGAGGAGGGATGGAATGGCGATCACGGTGCAGATTCCGACTGCTTTGCGGCGGCACACGGCGGGCGTGGCTTCGGTTTCGCTGGCCGCGGCCAATCTCGGCGACCTGTTTTCGGCTCTCGACCAGAGATTCCCCGAACTCAAATCGCACCTGCGCGACGAGGCGGGTCAGGTGCGGCGTTTCCTGAACATCTACGTGAACGAAGAGGACATTCGCTTCCTCGGCGGGCCGGCCTATACCTTCCAGGAGGGGGACGAAGTTCTGCTGGTGCCCTCGATCGCCGGCGGGAAACGCTAAGCGGGCGTTGTTTTTACGAACACCCCCGCTCCCCCAACGGGGGGCTTTTATTGTTGGCGCCGGTCCTGTATGATCTAACTAACTGGTTAATTAATCATGTCTGTGCGACGCGATCGCCGCGAGCGGATGCAGCACCAGCGGGAAGAGCTCCGCCGGCTTCGCCAGCGCATGCGACAGCGCGGCCACGAATTGCGCCGCATGGGCTCGCGCGGTCAGCCCGAAGAGAGCCGCGCTGCCATTCTGCACGCCGCCGCAATCGAGTTCTCTGAACAGGGCATCGCCGGTGCCCGCACCGACGCCATCGCCCGCCAAGCGCGAGTCAACAAGGCCCTGCTTTATTACTACTTTCACGACAAAGAGGCGCTTTACGGCGCCGTTCTCGATGACGCATTCGGCCGAATGCGGGCGGCAATTTTTCACGCGCTCGACAGCGATCTGCCGGCGCGGGAAAAGATTCTGGCCTACGTGGGCACTTATTTCGATTTCATCGCCTCCAACCAGATCTACCCCAAGCTGATGCAGCGCGAAATGATGCGGGCGCGCGCGGGCGACTCGCAGCACATTGAAAGGCTGGTGAAGAACTACTTCGAGCCGATTTACCGGCGGGTCAGCGAGCTGCTGCACCAGGGAATCAAGGAAGGAACGTTCCGCAAGGTCGATCCCGCGCATTTTGTTCCCTCCATGATCGCCATGATTGTTTTCTATTTCAGCGGCGCCCCGGTGATGCGGCGGGTTTTCGGCTTCGATCCGCTCACCCAGGAGCGCATCCGAGAGCGCCGCGCTGCAGTTCTCGATTTCATTTCCGCCGCGCTGTTCAGACCCTGCGCCGGCGCAGGTTCAGGAGTGCACCCATGAACGCTCGCAACAAGTTCTTCACGCTGCTGGGCATCATCTTTGTGATCGCCGCGGGCTATTACTACTTTTCCACCGATCATTCGCGAGACCTCGTGCTCATCGGAACGGTCGACGCCAATCAGGTCATCGTCAGCGCGCAAGTCGAGGGCCGCATTCAGAAACTGCTGGTCGATGAAGGCACGCCGGTGAAGGCCGGGGATTTGATCGCGGTGCTGGATCCCGCGGAACTGAGGACGCAGGAAGCGGCGGCCACCGCCAACATGGCCAGCCTGCGCGACAAAGTCGCGCAGATGGAACACACCGAACGGTCCACATCCGGTTCTACCGCGAGCGACGTGGCCAATGCCCAAGCCAAACTCGATTCTGCAAAGGCGCAACTGTTGCAGGCGCAAGCTGCACTCGATCGCACCCAAAGCGACAGCCGCCGCGTGATCGAGCTGGCCCAAGCGGGGGTGGAATCCGACCAGGACCGGGTGCAGGCAGAAACGAACTTGCAGGCCGCCCAAGCGACGGTACAAGCGCAGCAGGAACTGGTGAAAGCCGCGCAGGCCGACCTGCGCTCGGCCGTGGCGCGCACGCAACAGGCCAACGCCGCCAAAAGCACGGTGGAATCGACCGAAGCCGATCTGAAAAATGCCGTCGCGCAAAAGAACCAGGCCGCGGTAAGACTGGGTTACACCAATATTTACGCGCCGGTGAGCGGCACGGTTTCGGTTCGGGCGGCGCGCCAGGGAGAAGTGGTCAACATCGGAGCGCCCATCGTCACCGTCGTCGATCTCACCGACACCTGGGCCCGCGTGGCCCTTCCCGAGACCTACGCCGATCACATCGGCTACGGCGATGTTTTGCGCATCCGCATGCCCGGAGGACTGATCACCCAGGGCAGAGTATTTTTCAAAGGGGTGGAGGGTGACTTCGCCACCCAGCGTGACGTCAGCCGCCGCAAGCGCGACATCAAGACCATCATTCTCAAAGTCCGTCTGCACAATCCGAAGGGCGCGTTCGTGCCGGGAATGACGGCGGAAGTGCTGGTCTCGCCGGCCCAGTTGAACGGCGAAAGCAATCCCCAGAGCGCCTCGGCGGCGGAGCAGCGATGACGGGGGATGCCAAAGTTAAAAGCAACGGCGGGGCCCCGGCTGCCGCCGTGCATGCCATCGAAGTCGAGCACATTGTGAAGAAGTACGGCGAATTCACTGCGGTCAACGATATTTCCTTCCACGTGAGCGACGGAGAAATTTTCGGATTGCTCGGGCCCAACGGAGCCGGGAAGTCAACCTTGATTCGCATGATGACCACGCTGATTCCGATTACCTCGGGACGCGCCCTCATCGCCGGCCACGACGTTGCCAAACAGGCCGACGCCGCGCGGCGGATGATTGGCGTGATTCCGCAGGCACTTACCAGCGATCTCGACTTGACCGTCGAAGAGAATCTGAACATCTACGCCAAGCTCTACGATGTGCCGGCCAAACAGCGACAACGCTCGATCGAAGAACTGCTCGGCCTGGTCGATTTGAGCAAATGGCGCGATGCCCAGACCAAGACTCTTTCCGGGGGCATGCGGCGGCGTTTGGAGATTGCGCGTGGGCTGGTGCATCACCCCAGAATATTTTTTCTGGATGAACCGACGACGGGACTGGATCCGGTGTCGCGGGTTGCGGTGTGGGAGATGCTGGGAAATATCAAGACCCAGCGGCAGCTCACCATCCTGATCACCACCCACTACATGGACGAGGCGGACCGGCTCTGCGACCGCATTGCGATCGTCGATCACGGCAAACTGGTCGCGCTCGATGCGCCCATGGCGCTCAAGGCCAACGTGCCGGGATCGAATGTCATTGAGGTGCAGTTTGAGAATCCACCGGCCGATTGGGAGCAGCGCCTGCGGGGGCTCGGTGAGGTCACCTCCGTGCAACCCGAAGGCGCCGGCATGTTTCGCGTGCTTACGGGCAACGGCTCGCGCACCACCACCCAGCTGGTCGAAATGGCGGTGCAGGCCGGGGTGGCGGTGAAATCGCTTTCCGTACAAAACACCACGCTGGACGACGTTTTCGTGCATTACACGGGCCGTCAACTGCGCGACGAACTGCAGAAGGCATACGGCTTCGTGATGCCGCAAAGGCCGGGACTCCAGCCCTGAGCCGGCTGCGGGCGAGAAGGGTTGTGAATTGAGAAATTTATGAATCGAATGATGGCCATCGTGGAGCGCGAAATGCGCAAATTCTTCCGATCACCGGCTCTCATGCTGGCGTCCATGATCTTTCCTTTGGTGCAGCTCATTATTTTGGGCAACGCATTCGGGGGAAAGATACGCGACGCCAGAGTCGCGATTGTCGACGAGGACGGCGGTCCGCAGGCGCTGCGCGTGCGCGAGGCCTTCGATTCCGTGCGGGCAAACATCCGCACCTTTGTGCCGCTCGATTACGACAATGACAAGCAGGCCATGGAGGACGTCCGCAACGGAAAGCTGCAGGGAGCGGTCATTATTCCGCCGCAGTATTCGCGGCGCGTCTATGCGGAGAACCATCCGCAAATCGCAGTGGTGGTCGATAACAGCGACAATTTCATGAGTTCGGCGATCGAGTCGGAGCTGACCGATCTCGTGGACACGCTGAATCAGCCTGCGGTTTCGCCGCGAATCCTCCAGCAAACGGCGTTGTCGATTGTCGAGCTGTACCCGTACATCGAGTACATGAAATATCTGCTGCCGGGATCGCTGGTGCTGGCCATGTTTGTTTCGGTCATGATCGGCGGGGGAATGCTGTACATCGACGATAAGGCGCGCGGCGTGCACGAAGGCTATCTGGTAACGCCCATCACCAAGCTGGAATTGGTGCTCGGATTAAATCTTGCCGGCGCAATCAAGGCGGTGATGACGGGAGCAATCATTGTTGCCATCGGATCCATGCTCGCCGGGGTGGGCACGATTTTTAATCCGTTCGCGGTTGTCGGCCTGGTGATCATGATCCTGCTGACATCTTTGGCTCTGAACACGATGATGTTCCTGCTCATGGTGCGGATCGAAGATCCGCTGGTGCCGCGAGCCATGTTCGGCATTCTCAACACCCTGTTGTTTTTTCCCAGCGGTTCGGTCTATCCCATCCAGGCTTTCCCCAAGTGGCTGCGGGCCATCGCGCGAGTCGATCCTTTCACCTATGCGGTCGATGGATTCAAGTGCCTGCTGCTTAAAGAGACCCCTTTGGCAGCGGTGTGGGGCGACATCCTGTTCCTCTCGCTCTTTGCCGCTGGCACTCTGGCCATCGCCATCCCGCTGTTTAAGCGCACGCTGTAACCCTGCCAAATCAGGAGCGCATTAGGGATGGCGTGACCATCGCTGCGCAAAACCCTCAATTTCTGGCCGCGTCCTCGGCCACGACTCGCGCGGGAGCTTTCAACTTGCGCTGGGTGTCCATTATGCTAGACAGCGATGACCTTGCTGGACGCCAAAGAGTATCATCCGGAAAAAGAGCGGCGCACCAGGGTGCGCATCGTTTCCGCAATGATTGTCCTGATGGTGCTGGCGGTGGCCGGCTGGCTGAATCGCTTCTGGCCGCAGAAGCGCATCGCCAATGAGTTTTTCTCCGCCTTGCAAGCCCAGAATTTTGCCAAGGCCTACGGCATTTATTACGCCGATCCCGACTGGCAGCAGCACCCGCAAAAGCACGCCCAGTATCCCTTCCCTGAATTCATGCAGGATTGGGGCCGGGGCGGGCAGTGGGGCTTGGTGAGGAGCTACAAAATTTACGGAGCCAGCAACTGCCCCGGCGGGGGCAGCGGAGTAGTGATTGATTTGATCGTGAACGATCGCGCCGAGCACGCGCAGTTGTATGTGGACAAGACCGATAAAACCATCAGCTCACCACCGTGCGACCTTGAATTTCGCTGATGCCCAAAGCGCCCTTATCGCTTCTGGCAAAATGCTCCACGGTTCTGAGCAGAGCCGCCTCATCGCCGACGCTCAGGCAGATCTTTGAGCGATCGATCTGCCGCAGCAGACCGCACAAGACCTTTCCCGGCCCAATTTCGATGAAGGTTTGAACACCCTCGCCGATGAGCACGCGCATGCTCCGTTCCCACTGCACCGCCGCGGTGACTTGCGCTAGCAGAGTCGCGCGGGCGCGCAATTCATCGCGCACCAGCGACGCATCCACATTGCAGGCCAGCGGATACACGGGTTTCTGCATCTTGAGCCGATTCAATTCAGGCTCCAGCCGATCCTGCGCAGGTTGCATGAGCGCGCAATGGAAGGGGGCGCTTACCGGCAGCACTTTGGCGCGCTTGGCCCCGCGCTCGTCAGCCAGCTTCACCCCACGCTCGACTGCCCCGGCATTTCCGGAAATAACAATCTGTTCCGGCGAATTGATATTGGCCGGTGAACAAACTTCGCCTTGCGCAGCCTCCTGGCAGACTTGCACCACTTGCTCCAA
>JASHRB010000249.1 GCA_030037575.1 Candidatus Sulfotelmatobacter sp.
ATGGAATTCGCGCTTTCATTGCCTCTGCTGGTTGTGTTCGTGGTGGGGATCTATGACTTCAGCGGCGCGGTCATGCTGAAGCAGAAGCTCACGAATGCTGCCCGGGAGGGTGCGCGGGTCGCCGCGGCCGATCCGGCCAGCGACGTAGCCAATTTGGCGACTGGCGCTGCTTCGACCGTTCCGGCTTCGGTGAGTGATGCGTTTCAGGTAGTTGACGGATATTTAAAGTCCGAGAACATCCCCGACTGCGACTTGAGCCTCGACCGCCCTCAATTCAGCTCCGGTCTCACCTGGATTTCAACCGCAACCGGAGCTCCCTGTGGCGCGACTTCCGGGATCAGACTCACAATCAACCGTGGCAATCTAGTGTCGCAAGGCTCCGCCTCCGTGGTAACTACTTCTGTCACGATCCAGTACCCGTATCACTGGCAATACAGTAAAGTCGCGAGCTTGATGGGGATGTTGTTTACGGGTCCGACCAGTATCACGACCACGGCAACGGCCAACAACGAGAATTGAGAACCGATGCTACCGCCGCTGATTCGCCGCCGCACCAACGCTCCTGGCCGATCCGGGGAGCGCGGCGTGACGATCGCATTGGTCGCATTGGCCATCTTCAGCATCATCGCGATGGCCGGGCTGTCGATCGATATCGGCACGCTTTACCAGGCCTCCGCCGAGGCGCAACGAGCAGCGGATGTTTCGGCGCTGGCTGCGGCCAGAGTTTTATCGTTGAGCGGAATGACGGGAGATCCCCAAAATTCGTCCGGCGAATGGAACACCGCATGTAATGCGGCGACGACGACAGCGCAGACTGTGGCCGCGCAAAACGCGGTTGGCGGGAGAGCTCCTTCCACGGTTACGGTTTCCTTTTCAGCAACCGATGGCACCGGCTGCAGTTCTACCGGCCCGGCGGCGTTCGGTGTGAATCCGATGGTCGCGGTAAAGGTAACGCAAGCCAGCTTGCCTGTCTATTTCGCCCGCATTTGGGGCAGAACAGGCAGCAGCGTGACCGCGACAGCGACGGCCGAGGTCTTTAATCCTTCGAACTCCAACTCTTTTTCGGCAAGCGGCAGCGTTGTGCCAGTGCAACCGCGATGCGTAAAGCCCATGATCGTGCCGAATCTCAATCCCGAGTACAGCTCCGGATGCACCGGCAACACTTGTAATCCGTTTATCGGACCCTCTTCCTCGATCGAGAACGGTGGAATCAGAGTGGGCACCGGGACGGCGGTGATTGGCGAAAGCTTCTCCCTCGTTTCTGCCTGCGAGAGAGGAGGCGGCACCTGCATCATTAGAAACCCACCGCCTACGGTAAACCGCGCGAACGATCTGCAGTATGTTCCGGGCCAGGTTCTTGGGACACCTACTGCTGTGCCTAGCTGCGCGACGGCAAATTCTTTTCAGGAGGCGATTGCGGGATGCGATCAATCCACTCCCTATCAGTGTGGCGTTCCGAGTTCCACCGCAACCAACCCCAGCTACGTCAATTTGAACGAAAATCCAGGGCTGGGAGACACCGCCACAGCTCTTGACTGCCTGACTGATCCCGACGGTGGAGGAGCCGATACGCTCAGCACCGCCGTGTATCCCTATCAGATCACGGGTGGAGGAGCAAATCCGCTTGGAACCGGCACGATTAGCACCAGCAATTCAATTGTGACCATTCCAATTTTTGATAACACCCAGTCCTTGACGTGGAGCGGAAGCACGGTTGCCGTGACAATCGTTGGTTTTCTTCAGGTGTTCATTAACAGCGTCGACTCCAATGGAAGTGTGACTGTGACCGTCTTGAATGTCGCAGGCTGCGGAAATGGCGTTTCGAGTTCGGCAACGGCTCTCGATGGCACTTCGCCTGTGCCCATCCGGCTGATCACGCCTCCGTAACCCGGTCGAAAAGGCACTATGGATTGCGCAGAGAGTGGCTTGCGCAGTTCCCCCAGAGCCCATAGGAGCTAGTTGGTGGTGCCGTCGTTGGTCGAAGGAGGCACTTCGATTTCTCCATCGGCTGCGGGGTTCTCTCCGCGGCGCGGAGGCAGCATCGGACGACCGACCTGACCGGGCTGATCGGCTTGTTCGTTACCCTCATTGTTGGCGGGTTGGACTGGCTGCGCAATCGCAGTCTGTACGGGCATCGCGCCTTCGGCGCGCGCGCTCAGGATCACCTGATTCAGAACGCGAGGATCGTTAGGCGAACTCAGGATCAGAAAGTTAAACTTCGAACCGTTCAGCAGTTCTGCCAGAACCTCGGCGGCTGGAGCCGGTCCAAGATCGACCGCAACTTTTTCCTGCTCGGCTCCGGCTGGAATGCCAATTTCCGCTCCAGTGCGCTGGTGCACCGCGAAGAGAACTTCGGAAAGCGTAGCCCGGTCAGCGCGAATCGAGAGCATTTCATTTTGAAATGAAACCGCAAGCGAAGGCCCTGGCGGAGGAGGCGTAGCATGCTCTGTCGGCGCAACATCCGCTTCTTGAGGACCGTAGTTTGCCGGTATCAGAACGGGCTGTGCCGGGGGATTCGACAGGGCCGATGAACCGGGGGCCTTGCCGATTTTCACGATGGTGGTTCTTCCCGATGGAAAAACCTGATAGGGCTGCGGCCCATTCAAATCCAGCACGATGCGCGTGACCGGCGGATCAGCCGAAAACAAGCCCACCCGCAGATCCTTGACTTGGGCGCGGTTTATGGCTTGATTGCGCAGTTGCGCGCTCGGCTTGGCATTCACGAAATCGACCAGAAGGCGGTCGGGGCCACCCAGTTCATTCGTCTGCGGAACGATGGGCGCACTGGATTCAATGTCAATTTCGACCTGCGAACCGCCACCCAGCACGTGGACGTTTCGAACCGAGGAAACATTCTGTGCGTGAAGCGGCCGCGGCAAAATAACCGAAACTACCGCCGCGAACGTGATACCCAATGCACTTCCAAAACGGGGGGACATAATGAGTCTGCTGCTTTAGCTTGATTCTAGCAGCGTTTCGAATGTTGATTGATTACAGAAGGATTACAACCTTGGGTCTGGCGAGCGCCGGGTCGAACAACCGGGACGACGAGATTCTGGCCTCATGCAGCCGACGGGATTAGGCGGTTACGAAAACGCTCCGCAGGTGAACAAAGCGAATGGGAAAGCTCGCGGTGCGGAAACTCACTCTCGCGCAAATCTGCGATGCGCAGGCCAGGCAAGCGCAGCCAGCCCGGAAATGAGCATCACCCATGTCGCCGGCTCAGGCACGGTGGAGGGTCCGCTGCCGCTGCCGCTGCCGCAAGGACCCACCTTCTTTCTTCCACCCGTGCTGGCCTCGCTCAAGACCTCGGTCGAGTTGCTGCCTTTCTTCACTGGCTCGCAAACGCCCTCGGGAAACGTCGGTGGCGAAATCGAGATGAGGTTTCCGCCGCCGAACGGAGCGTACGAACTCAGTGGCCCGATCGGATCGAGGCCAGGTGTAGCCGGACGAGTCAGCAGCGCCGACTCGAATGGAACGGTGGGAGACTGCATGGCCGTGCCTGCTCCACTCTGGATGGGCTGATCGAATTTCTCGGGTGCCGGCTCGGAGACAGCAGCCTGTTGCTGCGGCTTTTCCTCGACTCGGTTCCCGCAACGGCCGCGCGCGGTGATGCGACCATCGGTAATCAAGGTTTCGCCTTTATGAAGCGATATGCGGCGGCGCATCCAGTAAATGTGACCGCCAATGCGGTAAGAGACGAACGCTGTACGCGCCAGCGCAAGCCGCACAACCCAGGCGTGATCGTAGTCGAAACCCGCGTAGTGCGCGGCAACGATCGGGTCATGTTCAGCCACCCACTTGAGTTCTTTCCCGCTGTCGATTCCACCGGGAACAACCGAGTAGGGATAAATGGGACGGGAAGGACCCGACTGCGCAATGATTCGCTCGAGGGCCAGGGCACGCTCGCGCGCAAGCGCAGCCTGGTAAGCTGCGCGCTCCTGCGATCGATCTCTGAGAAATGACAGATCGAGATGCCGCAAGGCGGTGAGAAAGGCTCCCGCAGCACACACTGCCACCACGCTCAGAAACAAGAGGCGACGGATGACTCGGTTACGACGATGGCGACGGCTACGCCGGCGCCGCACAATCACCTGGACGTTCCCGTTCTCGGGATCGGACACAGACAACTCCTACCTCTGGCGGCAAAACCCGGGCTTGCTCACGACCGGCACCCTATTCCGCTTGCGGGCAGTTCGAATGCCATTACTTCCTTTATTGCGAGCACACAAAATAAAGGAGTTCCGCCTCTTTTTGCAACCCATAGTAGCAGAACAAGAGAACAGTTTGCACAGAAATATCCTGTGGATTTCTATTGTCGGGCCGCTTTCTTCAGAAAAACACAAGGTCATTTCGAAGATCGTCGATTGCAACAAAGTTACTTTCGTAACTCGGTGAGCATTTATGCGAGTTCCCGAAGTCTCGGCTAGCCAAGTGTGGAGGGAACGGATTAGCATTAAAAAGCCGATTGGACAGATCAAAAGAATTGATTTGACCGAGCCAACGTGGCTGGTGCTCACTGTCAAACTGCGTCTTAGGTACAGTTCAACCCCTTAGTCCGTTATCCGGGACGAAAGGAGAATTTTGTTCTCGTTGTAATCTTGTAACGTCCGGTTGCTGCATCCATCGGGATTCGATGGGATATCAAGGGCAAAGCCCGTGACTGGTTAGCATCGTTAATAATTTGTTCCAGTCCTAGCTGAAATCGGAGTGGAGTCACAGACTATGAATACTGTTGAACAACCCT
>JASHRB010000250.1 GCA_030037575.1 Candidatus Sulfotelmatobacter sp.
CTTGGTGCAATTCGAAATAAACCGGTCCTGAACTTTAGCCACGCTCGAGTTTGTCACATCTTTCGCGGATCCGACGGCCGGGAGATGCCCGTAAAAACTCGAGTAGGTCAGACTCGGCGACGACGCGACCAGGCCTGCGCCCCTGCGCATCCGCCCCCGGACACTAGATCCCGCTTTCGGCGCGGCCGACGCCTCTGATGCAGTCACTCCGAGCGCCGCGCTTGCATAACCTCGGCCCGCGCAGCGCGTGCCGCGGGGAACACCGATGGGACAACCGCGACGGCCATCAACACGAAAACACGAAGGCTGCAATCAACAGGGCAAAGGCCCAAAACCCACTCATGACCGGTGCGAGCATTGATCCCTGAGGTATGCGGATTTGGACGACGTGGTGCAATTGTGAATGGGCGTGCGCAGGTGAGGAGGAGAGGGCAGGGGGAGCGAAGGGGCGAGTGAATGGGTGTGACCGTCACCTCCAGATCAACGATGTTGCCGCCGTCGCGAACAGTTTCGGCCCCGGCCAGCTCGCCCGCGGGGGATTCGCGCTCGTGCGAATACCAATGAATATGCCGGGTCCCAGTCCAGCAGCTCTGCTTCAGGGAATTCGCGCCAACCCTCATTGTAGGCCCTCCACTATATATAGGTTACTTAGGATTCGGCGAACGTTGTAGACGTAGGTTTTGCCTCGTTCCGCGTAGAGAGCTCTGATGTTTAAGCTGGAGCCAGCCTTGTCCTCCAGTTCGAATTTTTGCAGCAGATTTCGCTTCCCGGATCCAACTTCGACCCGGTAAATCCGAGCCTCCCAGAGTGTCGAAGCGGCCAGCAGCAGAGCCCGCCCGTCGTCGGTCCACCCTTGTATCAAATCCCCGGGTTCGATTCCGGGAATCGCTTGTAGTTTTTGCGTGCTCTGATCGAAGATCACCGCTCCGCCGGACGCCCGGACCCCTGCAATTCTCATCCCGTCTTTGGCCACGCTGATCCCGCGGAAATCCGAGGGCCCAATGGGCTGCGGTTTTCCTCCATCGAGATCCATTTCGTAGGTCCGCAACGGCTCCCCCTCTGCTGATCCGATGAGCATCAGATGCTTGCCATCCGGGAACCATGCCACGTCGCTCAGGCTCACCAGGTCCGCGACCGCAAAACGCCGGCTTTCGCCGGTGCCGATCGGGTGCAGCGCCACCTTCGGTGGCCTCGAAAGCACCGGCGCCGCAGCGGTCCATCCATCCGGGGAGAATTTCGGTGTGGTTCCTTCTCCCAATGCCGTAGGAGGCGATCCATCCAATTTGCGGTACACCACAAGATAGAGTGTTCCCGCCGGCCCGCCCCACTCTTCGTATAAAACCGCCTTGCCATCCGGCGCAATGTCCGCCAAGCCGGATCCGTTGAACCATTCCAGCCCCTTCCGCTCTTTTCCCGTCGCTGGATCGATCCCGCTGATCTCCGACCGCATGTCCTCCGTGGCAATTAGCACGCGCCCGTCCTGGGCGATGTCCAGCAATCGCATTCCCGTGGGCGTGGTAAGTATTTTCCGCTGTTTGCCGGAAAGGTCCACCGCGAACAATTGCCGGTCGGTTCCCTCGGCGCTCGCGCTGTACCAAATCTCTTTTCCCGTTCGCGACCAGGCGATTCCCTGCAACGTTGCATACTCGCCGGTCAGCTGCTTGCGCCTACCTTGTTCGTCGACTGCGCTTACCCAGCCACGATCGTCGTCGTACACCGGGTGTTCGGCAAACGCCACAGTTTTCCCGTCAGGCGACACTCTCACATAATCCAGATAGCCGCTCGTCGCGTAGATCACCTTTCCTGCGGGATACTCCAACTGGACTTTCTCAGTTGTGCTTCGCACCACCGCCAATGTCTTCCCATCGGGTGCGTAATCGGCCGCGATCACGTCATTTGTCTGCTCGCGTGGCGCACCTCCAGCCAGCAACGTTTGCGACATGGTTCCGCTGAGGAAGTTGGTATGACACACCGGAGCCACGCCGATTTCCATCTCTCCACTGGGTGCAACTGCGAGCAGGATCGCGCTGGGCACGTCCACTTTGGTCGATTGCGGGAACTCTGTGCGCACGGTATAAATCCGAAAGGGATCGCTCTCCCACTGCGCGCCGTACACCACCGTTCCTCCATCTTTCGCAAACCTCGCATTCGGCAGGTAGCCTTGCTGATAAGTAAGCCGCGTGAACTTTACCGGCGGCATCGAAGGCCTTCTGTCGGCCACGTACCAAATCAATGCGGCCACGGCAGTCAGGGCCAGCGCCCGACCGACCCAAAATCTGAAATTTTTTGCGACCACAACCGCCGGAACGTTCGTGGCCGTGGCCGACCCGGTGTTGCCCGATATGCCTTCCAGGTTGAAGGCTAGATCCCGCGCCGACTGAAAGCGCTGCAATGGCTTTTTTTCCAGGCATCGCCGGACAATTCGCTCGACCGCAGGAGGAATAGGCTTCGTAAGCTCGGCCAGGTCCGGGGGATCCTCTTTCAAAATCGCGGTCATGGTCTCGGCCGAAGTATCCCGCCGGAAGGCGCGCCGCCCGCACAGCATCTCGTACAAAATTGTTCCCAGCGCAAAAATGTCGGAGCGCGCATCCGCCGGCTCACCCCTCACCTGCTCCGGAGACATGTAGCCCGCCGTACCCAGCACGGCGCCTACAGAGGTGGGTTCCGCCTCCAGGGTCGCACCCTGGTCCGCCGAGCCTTCAGGTTTGACCAGCTTGGCCAGACCAAAGTCGAGGATTTTTATTCGTCCATCGTGCGTGACAAAAATGTTCTCCGGCTTCAGATCACGGTGAACAATGCCCTTGTCATGTGCGGCCGCCAATCCCTGAGCTACTTCTGTGCCGTACCCGACCGCACGCCGCAACGGCAAAGGCCCCCCAGCCAACTCCTGCCGCAGCGTCTGGCCCTCCAAACATTCCGAGACCAAATAGGGCGCGCCCTCATGCGTGCCGATGTCGTGGATGGAAAGAATGTTGGGATGGTTTAAAGCCGCCACCGCACGCGCCTCGATCTCGAACCGCCGCAGCCTTTCCCCATCGCCGGCCAACGCCGCGGGGAGAACTTTAATGGCTACGTCGCGTCCCAATCGAGCATCTCGTGCACGGTACACTTCGCCCATGCCGCCCGCCCCGAGGGGACCGACGATTTCATACGGACCGATGCGACTTCCAGGACTCAGCGTCATGTCAGGCCGATTGATCTTACCCTAGTCGTGTCGGTTTAGGAACGGCACGGCTGCCTCCCAGCCCGGGGAATTGATTTGAGCAATCAAGCGGTGCCTCAGACTTGAATTTGTGAAGTCATTGACGGGGTGGTATATACCGACACGGCAAAATGCTCCCTCCCCCGCTCCAAGCATCAACCAAGGCAATTATCTCGGTTGCTCCCGCACTCTATTATGGGTAGACAACCCGAGGTTTGATACTTGGCGACATCTGCTCTCGCCGTTCAGCTTCAAGACATCCGGGGTCCCGCACCCGTTCGCGTCAGCAGGTTGCAGGCAGCCGTTTTTATCGGCCTGAATTAGACGTATTGCGTTTCTTTGCCTTTTTGGCCGTTTTTTTTCATCATGCGTTGCCGGGGTTTGAGGTAGGGGACCACTCAGGTACCATCGCTGCATTTCTGTGGCTGGAAACTTCTTTTAAAGAGTCTGGCGGATTTGGGCGTGTCTTTTTTTTCTCCTCAGCGCATTTTTGATTACCGAACTTCTCGAAAGGGAGCGCGAAGCTGTAGGACGCATTCATATACGATCATTTTATCCGCGGCGAATCTTGCGCATATGGCCCGTATGTTTCTGCATCCTAATTTTTGCGATTCTGCTGGGCTTGATAGTACCGTCATATCGGGTCGAACCCGCTGTGATCTGATTGTAGTTTCGACTTGGTTGAAGCCTGTTTTTCGTTTCTGACGGTATGTAAGAGAATTTTCTGGGAACGAACCCAATCTGCTGTGCGTAGGAATCGGTATGCTCCAGGAAATTCGCCATGCTCTCCGCCTGCTGGCCCGCAACCCTGGGTTCACCGCGATTGCGGCGCTTTCACTAGCCCTCGGCATTGGTGCGAACAGCGCGATTTTCAGCCTCGCAGATGCGTTGCTGCTGCGCCCTTTGCCGGTGCTGGAGCCGAGCAGGGTGGTGACCATCAGCACCGACCCCCAGAACGGCGGTGGTGGAATAGGCGGCGTTTCATTCCCCGATTACCGTGACTTTCGCCACGAGCTGCGATCATTTGACGGTATTGCCGCCTTCGACTACGGGCCTCTTAGTTTTGCAAAGTCCGCCGCGGAAACTCCTCAGATGCGCTTTGCCGAGCTCGTTACCAACAACTACTTCAATGTGCTGGGTGTGGACCCGGTTGTCGGCCGCGCTTTCTCCAGCCATGAAGGACAGGTGTCAGGTCAGGATCCGGTTGTCGTCCTGGCCAATGATTTCTGGCGTTCCGAATTTTCCAGTGATCCGAACATCATTGGCCGCACCGTGCGGATCAACGCCGTTGACTTTAGCGTGATCGGTGTTGCGCCTGCGGATTTTCACAGCACCGACGAGTACGTCCGCCCGTACTTCTACGTTCCCTTGAGCATGGATGAACGTCTGCAGGGACTCCCGAAAGATCCGCTCGAGGACCGCAGCAATCATTCCCTGGAAGTGAAAGCGCGTCTGAAGCCGGGCGCCACACGCGAAGGCGCATAAGCCGAACTTAGGGGCGTCTGGAAAGGGCTTCAGCCGTTGCATAGCGAAGCCGATGCCCGCCGAGTGCCGCACGTGCGGACGGAATTGCAGGCACGCATACAGACTGCCCCCGATGACGCATTTCTGGTAGCGCTGCTGATGACCCTCACAGGCGTCGTGCTGATGATCGCCTGCGCGAACGTAGCGAACCTGCTGTTAAGCCGCGCACGTGCTCGCACCCGTGAGATTGCTATTCGCATGTCACTCGGCATAAGCCGGGTCCGTCTTGTGCGTCAGTTGCTGACCGAAAGCCTGGTTCTCGCACTGCTCGGCACCGCTCTCGGTCTAGGATTCGCTTACGCTGGAATCCGTTTCCTGCAAAACATCCGCGTGCCTAGCGATATTCCGGTCGTCATTGCGCCTCAGCTCGAGGTAAGGGTGCTTGGATTTGCGGTATTGCTTGGAATGTTAAGCGCGTTGCTATTTGGTTTGACACCGGCGCTGCAGGCGACCAGGACTTCGCTGGTTGCGGCACTTAAGAGTGCCGAAGGTCAAACCAGTCGGCAACGTATGCTGGGGCGCAATGCGCTTGTCGTCGCACAACTTGCGATGGCCATGCTGCTTCTGGTCTCGACCAGTATGCTGCTCGACGGCTTCCGTCGGACCCTGTTGCTGAGTCCCGGTTTCCGGATCGACAACCTGCTCACCGCTCAATTCGATACTTCGCTGGTGCGCTACACTCCACAGCAGAGCCATGACTTCTACCGGAATGTCCGCGACAGGATCACGGAGTTACCAGGCGTGCGCGCTGTAACGTTCGCAAGCGTGATTCCCCTGTCGCCTCAGCAGCACTCCGAGACCGTCATCCCGGAAGGCTACAGCTTTCCGAGCGGTCAGACGGAAACCGAAGTCCTAAGCAGCGTTGTCGATGAAAATTACTTCAAGGTGATGAACACACATGTTCCGCGCGGTCGTGCATTCACAACCTCCGACAAGCAGGGCGCGCCGCTGGTCGCGATCGTGAACCAGGAGTTCGCCAGGCGTTACTGGCCAAATCAGGACCCAGTAGGGAAGCGGTTGCGCGTTGGCGACAAAGATGGTTCGTGGACCGAGATTATTGGGGTAGCAGAAACCGGGACCTACACCTTCGTCGGAGAGCCGCCGTCTCCCTTTCTTTATTT
>JASHRB010000251.1 GCA_030037575.1 Candidatus Sulfotelmatobacter sp.
GGCGCCCAGCTTTCACCAGCCAACAGCTCTACGCAATGGGCCGGCACCAGTTACGGGGCACCGTGCAATACCCCGCGCCCGCCACACCCAGAAGATCATCGTTAAGCCGTGTGCCGGAAAACGGCGCGCACGGTTTGAAAGGGGATGCGATGGAAACAGGTCAGCCCAGCTGACACTGCGCCATCATCTACCAATGCGAAGATTCGCTTTCATCGGCTTTGCGATCGCGGCCCTTCTTGCGCCCACGCTTGGGAAAACGCAGAGCCAGACGGGAAACCCTCCCCCGCAGAAGGAAGCTGCGCCGGATGTTCCCGACGCGATCGCAGTCCCTTCCGGCGAAGAAGTTGCGCTGTTCGCGCGCGGCGTTGGGTGGCAGATCTATACCTGCCAAACCAGCCCTGAGGGCAAGTTCGCATGGGCCCTCAAGGCGCCAGAGGCGGATTTGCATGACCGAAAAGATAAAGTCATCGGCCAACACTTCGCTGGCCCAACCTGGAAACTGAAAGACGGCAGCGAAATCGTGGGTAAGGCCGCTGCCAAAGTCGATTCGCTCGATCCCGAGTCGATTCCGTGGCTGCTGATAAAAGTGGTCAGTCATTCGGGCAGCGGCTTACTCATTAACGTCACCGACATTCAGCGCCTGCACACCCACGGCGGCCAGCCGCCGAGCCAGGGTTGCGACCAGGCGCATCAGGGCGCAGAAACCAAAAGTAACTATACGGCGGACTATTACTTCTATGCGCCGGCAAAGTGAGGCCTCCGCGGAGCGCAAGCATCTAATCGGACGATGCTCGAAGGAGCGGTGAATTGTTTATGCGAGAAGTCGTCATTGTATCTTCTGTTCGAACGCCCGTGGGTCGAGCCTACAAAGGCACCCTGCGCACCACCCGTCCTGATGAACTGGCGGCCGTTGCGATCCAGGGCGCGCTTGGTCGCGTGCCGCAAATTGATCGGCAAGAGATCGAAGATGTGATTTTCGGCTGTGCCATGCCGGAAGCCGAACAGGGGATGAACGTTGCCCGCATCGCCGCACTGCGGGCCGGCTTGCCGGTTGAGGTTTCCGCGCTCACCATCAACCGCTTCTGCTCTTCAGGCCTGCAGGCAATTGCCCTGGCTGCGGAGCGGATTATGAGCGGCGGAGCCGAAGTGATCGTTGCCGGCGGCACCGAGTCGATGACGATGATTCCGATGGGTGGGCATAAGGTTTCGCCGAACCCCTGGCTGGTCGCGAATTATCCCGACGCATATTTGAACATGGGGTTGACAGCGGAACGCGTCGGCCAACGCTTCGGCATCACGCGGGAGCAAGCCGATGAATTTTCGCTGCGCAGCCATCAGAAAGCGCTCGCGGCCATTCAGGCGGGCAAATTCGACGACGAGATTGTCCCGGTTCCGGTGAGCTTTACGGTTCCAAACGGAAGCAAACCGAAGCGGCAGGAAATTGTTTTTAAGGTCGATGAAGGCCCGCGCGCGGATACTTCGCTCGCAGCCCTGCTCGCGCTCAAGCCCGCATTTCACGCGCACGGCACCGTGACTGCGGGAAATTCTTCGCAGATGTCCGACGGGGCTGCGGCCGCTGTGGTCATGTCGGCCGAGCGCGCCCAAGCGCTCGGCGTCAAGCCCCTGGCGCGCTACGTTTCCTTTGCCACGGCCGGATATAAACCAGAGGAAATGGGCCTCGGCCCGGTGTTCGCGATTCCCAAATCTTTGAAAATAGCCGGGCTCAAGCTGCCTGACATCGATGTGATCGAATTGAACGAGGCGTTCGCTGCGCAGTCCCTGGCCGTGATCCAGGAAGCGGGACTGGATCCGGAGAAGGTGAATCGCAATGGCGGTGCCATCGCCCTGGGACATCCGCTCGGCTGCACCGGAGGCAAACTTACAGCCACGATTATCCGTGAATTGAAACGCCACAACGGCCGCTATGGCATGGTGACGATGTGCGTCGGAGGAGGCATGGGCGCGGCCGGCATCTTTGAAAATCTCTGGTAACCGCCCCGTGACGATTAAGGCATCCGGCCGTCAGTTCCCCGCTTAAAATAAGCCGTTGGAGAACCCCAGCGATCGAATTCATAAGGAAGGAAGTTGCGAATGGCCACCACCGCAGTTTCGCCGACCAAAATTTCCGGCGGTAGCTTTCTTTTGGAAGAAAGGCACCCGGCCGAGGTGTTCACCCCGGAAGATTTCACCGAGCAACAATTACTGATCGGGCAGACGGCGGAAGAATTCAGCGTGAACGAGATTCTTCCCAACGTCGAAAAGATGGAGCATAAGGATTTTTCCGTCTCGCGCGAGCTGTTGAAAAAAGCGGGTGAGCTCGGACTAAGTTCGGTTGAGATTCCTGAAGCCTACGGCGGGCTTGAAATGGATAAAGTGACCGCCGCAGTGATTGCGGATCACATCGCAAAGTACGCCGGATTTGCCACCACCTGGGGCGGGCACACGGGCATTGGCACGCTGCCCATCGTTTACTTTGGCACGGAAGAGCAGAAACAGAAATATCTGCCCCGTTTAGCCAGCGGCGAGATTGTTGGTGCTTACGCCTTGTCCGAGGCGTCTTCCGGCTCCGACGCGCTGAATTGCCGCGCCCGGGCGGAACTATCCGCCGATAAAAAGCATTACCTGCTCAACGGCGAGAAAATGTGGATCACCAACGCCGGCTTCGCCGATCTGTTTACGGTTTTTGCCAAGATCGACGGGGAAAGATTTACGGCATTTCTGGTGGAGAAATCCTTTCCGGGCTTTTCCGTCGGCGGCGAAGAGCACAAACTCGGTATTCGCGGATCGTCGACCTGCCCCATCATTCTCAACGACTGCAAAGTGCCGGTAGAAAACCTGCTGGGAGAAATCGGAAAAGGCCACGTTATCGCCTTCAACGTTTTGAACATCGGCCGTTTCAAGCTGGGCGCCATGTGCGTGGGCGGAGGCCGGGTCTCCCTCGAACACGCCATCGCTTATGCCAAGCAGCGCAAAGCGTTTACTAAAGCGATCGCTGATTTTGGCTTGGTGCGGGAAAAAATCGCCAACATGGCGGCGCTGCTGTTTGTCGGCGAATCGGCGATCTATCGCACGGTCGGCTTGATGGACACGGCGCTGAGCGAGATCGACAAGTCGGCCGCCGATGCGGCGAAGCAAACGCTCAAGGCGATCGAGGAATATGCCGTCGAATGCTCGATTATCAAAGTGTGGGGCTCGGAGATGATCGACTACGTGGTCGACGAGACCGTGCAGATTTACGGCGGCTACGGTTTTGTCGAGGAGTATCCGGCCGAGCGTGCCTATCGCGATGCCCGCATCAATCGCATTTTCGAAGGCACCAACGAAATCAATCGCCTCATCATTACAGGATTTCTTCTGAAGCGCGCCATGAGCGGGCAGTTACCGCTGATGCCAGCCATCAAAAAATTGATGGACGAGGTGCTCTCGGGGCCGTCGGTGAGTGAAGAGGTTGAAGGCGCCCTTGTCGAGGAGCGCAAACTTGTGGGGCAGGCCAAGAAGCTCGGACTGTTCGTTGCCGGCGCGGCCACGCAAAAATACATGCAGGCGATTCAGGACCAGCAGGAAATCATGGGCGCCATCGCTGACATGACCATCGAAACCTACGCAATGGAATCGGCCGTTCTGCGGGCGCAAAAAATTGTTGAGACCAAAGGTGAAAAAGCTGCCGACCTTCCCACTGCGATGACGCGCGTCTATCTTTCCCAGGCAATAGAAAAAGTGGAAGCCGCTGCCAGGAAAATCATCGCCGCCGTAGCCGAGGGAGACATGTTGCGCGCGCAG
>JASHRB010000252.1 GCA_030037575.1 Candidatus Sulfotelmatobacter sp.
AAACATTCCGGCGGGTTTCGCTTCAGAACACCTTTCGTGAATCCAACAAGATTGTGACCGGGCCTTCATTGACTAAATCGACTTTCATCATTGCCTGAAGCGGCCGATTTCGCAGCGTAAACCCGAAGCGCGGACACGCACCACAAAGAAGTCATAAAGCTGCCGGGCTTTCTCAGGAGGGGCAGCGGCATCGAATGACGGGCGTTTTCCGCGGCGCACGTCTCCGTACAACGTGAATTGAGAAACCGCAAGTATGCTCGCGCCGACCTCTGAAGCGCTGCAGTTCATCTTGCCTTGCTCATCCTCGAACACACGCAGCCCGGCAATTTTTCCCGCGAGATAGATAGCGTCGGCTTCGGTATCGTCCTGGCCAACTCCCAGAAAAACCAGAAGTCCCAGGCCGACCTCGCCTATGATTTCTCCGTCAACTGTAACCTGGGCGCGGCTTACGCGCTGCACCACGGCACGCATGGTTTGACCGTATCGGATGACCCGTTTAGGATGCTGAAGGTATACCACAGGCGCCAACTTCATAAAGTTGGGCGCTTCCTTTACAGTCCTTTA
This sequence comes from Candidatus Sulfotelmatobacter sp., assembly GCA_030037575.1. GTDB lineage: Bacteria > Acidobacteriota > Terriglobia > Terriglobales > Acidobacteriaceae > Sulfotelmatobacter. The sequence goes on from JASHRB010000252.1 coordinate 565, forward strand.
GGGGATCGTTACACTACACGTTCGCCTCTTTCCGCAGCCCACAGGAACGAAACCAAGAGCGGTGCGGGCGCTTGGCAAATGACGAAGGCTGCGGTCGAATTTTCGGGGCGGGGGCAGTCAGGTTCACATCGGGCGATTGCATCCCGGGCAACAGATTTCAAATCAAAAGTTAAGCGAGGAGAGACATGGCAGCCGTTGACGAGAAGGTAAAGCAAATCATTGTCGAGCAGTTGGGTGTGGACGAGGGTGAAGTCACTTCCAGTGCCTCATTCGTAGACGACCTGGGCGCCGACTCTCTCGACACCGTAGAACTGGTGATGGCGTTCGAGGAAGGATTCGACATCGAAATTCCCGACGAAGATGCCGAGAAAATCCGCACCGTTCAGGACGCCATCGACTATATCGCGAAACATTCGAAAGGCGGCAAGTAGTTTGGGACGCAGGGTCGTAGTTACGGGCATCGGCCTGATCTGCGGCGTGGGAAACACGACCGAGGAGGTTTGGCAGGCCCTGCTTGCGGGCAACAGCGGCGTGGCGCGCATCAGCCAATTCGATGCCGCCGATTTCGCCTGCCAGATCGCCGCCGAGGTCAAGAACTTTGACCCGCTGAACTTCATCGAAAAAAAAGAAATCAAGAAGATGGCCCGCTTCATTCATCTGGCGATCGCCGCCTCGGATGAAGCCATGAGGATGTCGGGCCTGAAGATCACGCCCCAGAATGCTGAGCGCGTGGGCGTCGACATCGGCTCCGGCATCGGTGGGTTCGACATCATTGAACGCGAACACAGCGCTTTGATTGAAGGCGGGCCTCGCCGGATTTCTCCCTTCTTCATCCCTTCGGCAATCGTAAATCTGGCCGCCGGCCAGGTCTCCATGCGCTACGGCGCCAAAGGCCCGAACGAAGCCACGGCGACTGCCTGCACGACCAGCGCCCATTCCATCGGAGATTCCTTCCGCATCATTCAACACAATGACGCCGACATGATGATCGCCGGCGGCTCGGAAGCGGCCATCACTCCCATGGGCGTCGGGGGCTTTGCCGCCATGCGCGCGCTCTCCACGCGTAACGACGATCCGCCCGCCGCCAGCCGTCCCTGGGACAAGGATCGCGACGGTTTTGTGATCGGGGAAGGCGCGGGAATATTGATCCTGGAAGAACTGGAACACGCGGGAAAACGGGGTGCGCCCATCATTGCCGAAATCGTCGGCTACGGAATGTCGGCCGACGCTTACCACATTACCCAACCCGCCCCCGAACATGAAGGCGGATTCCGCGTAATGCGCAACGCCGCCAAGGATGCCGGAGTGAGTCCGGATGCCATCGATTACGTCAACGCGCACGGCACTTCCACGCCCATCGGCGATACGCTGGAAGCCCACGCCATCCGCAACTTCTTTGGCAATCGTAAGCTTGCCGTGAGCTCGACGAAGTCGATGACCGGCCATCTTCTGGGCGGCGCCGGCGGCCTTGAAGCCGGCGTTACGGTGCTGGCGCTTCGCGATCAGATCGTGCCGCCGACCATCAACCTGGTCAACCAGGATCCTGAAACCTGCGGCATGGATTTTGTTCCCAATCACGCGCGCCGAGCCAGCTTGGAATATGCCATGTCGAATTCTTTCGGCTTCGGCGGGACAAACGGCGCGCTTCTGTTTCGGCGCTGGTCCGAATAACGCCTCTCCGTGTCTCTGGGCGCTTTTCTCTGCTCCCAACCCTCTCCGACTTTGGTGCTACGCCCATAGCACGTTTAGGTGTTGGCGAGGGGCATTACCTTTGATTACTCTTGACACCTTGCGGCTCCCCCAAAAGTAAACGAGAGATGGGCGGCGGCGAAAAAATTCCGACATTTCTGACCGTAGGCGTCCTGGTCATCCTTTTCGTCTGTCTCAAGCGTCAGGCGCGAAGTGCTCGCCTTACTCTCTGGACCGTGGCCTGGGCGCTGGTCTTCACGCACTTTCTCGCGCAATTGCTGGCGCCGGACCGCGGGCCGGTCAACTCCTTCCTGCTGGCCGTCGACTCCGGATCGCTGCAGGCGGCGGCCGTCGGTTTTCTGGTCTCAGCCTGTTCGGTCGTCGAAGATTACGCCAAGCGAACCCTCCTGCTGATCGCGCTGGCCGGGCCCTCGGTGGCATACATGGCCTGTGACTCCTACAACCTGCAATGGCGCTGGCCGCACGTTTTGTGCCTGGCGGCCTGTTTCGGCGGCGTAGTCTGTTTGCTGTTGCGCCAAAATATCCGACGTTCGGGCCCGCTGGCGGCTACCACCCTGCTGTGCTCACTGGCCGGGACGTGGGCCATTCGCGCGGCTTTTCACGGTTCGTTCGAGCAAGGCGAGGTTGCGCTGCTTAGCCTCTGCCTGGGACTGGCCGGCCTGTTCATTTGCCGCAGCTCCCAGCGCGCCTCGCCGGCCATGCTGACCATGGCTGGCGGATTCTTGTGCTGGGCCGCCGTGTTTCCCATCAATTTGCTGATCGACCGCGTGGCGCCCAACCTCGTGATTCCTGGCGAACTCTGGAACACCCCCAAGTTTTTCGTCGCTCTCGGGATGATCCTGGCCGTGGTCGAAGACAAATCGGACTCGATCGCCGGCATGGAACGCAAGGCGCGAGCGCTCAACCGCCAGCTGGAGAGCTTCTCGGCCATCACTTCCCGCCTGCTCGGGGGTGGCAAACTCGATGCGATCTGCCCGGCCATCGCTTCCGCCATCACCGAAGTCAGCAACTTTAAGGCGGTGGTGGTCCAACTCGAAGATGCGGAGCGGCGGTTACAGCTGGCGGGCTCAAGCGGAGTATCGACGGCAAGCCTCGAGAGGCTGCGGGAGCAGGCGCACAATGGGCAGTTCGACCGCATCAAGACTTTGTGCTCGCCGGCGCGGCGGGTAGGGAAAAACTCCTATCTGATGCCCGCAGAAGAGTCGATCGTGCTTGAGCCGGGGGAAAATCGGGGGTGGCGCGGTGAGGCAATTTTTGAGGCACATCAGCAATTGTTAATCCCGCTGTGTTCGGCCGGAGGAGCGTATTTGGGGTGCATTCGATTAATCGCGCCCCGCCGGGCCAGCGCAATCGACATGCTGGAACTGTCGCGCATCGAAATGCTTGCGGCCGACCTAGCCATGGCGGCCGAGCGGAAGGCCCTGCAGACGCAATTGGTCTGGTCGGAAAAACTGGCCGCGCTCGGGCAGTTGCTGGCGGGCGTGGCCCATGAGTTGAGCAATCCTCTGACCGTGATCATGGGATATGGCGAATTGATGAGCGACACGGTTGTGGCGCCCAACCTGCGCGATTCCCTCGCCAAGCTGGTCGGCGAAGCCCGGCGCATGAAGCGGATCATCGATAACTTGCTGCGATTTTCGCGGCGGAGCGGGCGCGATGGACGCGCGGTGCGGCTTTCGCCGGTTCTGCAGGAGGTGCTGGCCCTGCGCGAGTATTACAATCGAACCCGCAACGTTGGGGTTGAACTGGAGATCGCCGCAGACTTGCCGCACCTGGCGGTCAACGAAGATGAGCTCAAGCAGATTCTCCTGAACCTGCTGAACAACGCGAGCGACGCTCTGGAAGAAACATCGGGCGCCCGGCGGATCATCGTCCGCGCTTACGCCAGTGGTTCGCGGGCGGTGATGGAGGTGGAAGATAGCGGTCCGGGATTCAGCAACCTCAACCGCGCGCTGGATCCGTTTTACACCACCAAACCGGCGGGCAAAGGCACCGGGCTGGGCTTGAGCGTCTGTTACGGCATCGCCAAAGAACGCGGCGGCGAGCTCAGAATCCAGAACCTCGAGCCGCAGGGCGCACGCGTAACCATCGAACTGCCAATCGCCGATGCCATGGCGCAAACCCTGGTGAGCGCCGCGGCGCATGCCTAGCGACCCGGCTGGCCATCTCGCCTGCAGCCACCAGTCCACTTGCGGTCATGATACTTTTGTACCTTCGGCTTTGTCCCTTAGGGTCTTTCCATTCGGGTGCCGTAGGGCCACAATAAACTTTCGTATTTGGCATCGGCCCCAACCCATGGAAAAAGCCTTCGCTACTGTTCTGGCGCGAACCCCGTCCAAGAAGGCGACAGCTCGCGTTGCCCTGGTCGACCTGAAAGAGTCTTCCCGCTTTTTGTTGAGCGAGTGCTTCCGGCAGTTTGGCATCGAAACCGTGGTCACCTCGGCGGGATCGGCCGAGCGCTTGCGGCAGGAAAAATTCGAAGCCTGCGTCATCAACCTTCGCCCGGGCGCGGAAAAAGTGATGGAGGCAGCGCGCACCTCGCCCTCGAACAGCCGGCTGGTGCTCTACGGCCTGGGGGGCAGCGCGCAGGATACCCTTCGCTATTCGAAATACGGCATCAATGCCATGTTTCATGAGCCCCTGGAGCGGCCGGCAGCGATGAAACTGGTGCGCGCCACGCACATGCTGGTGCTGCACGAATTCCGCCGCTACGCGCGCATCCCGATCATGACCGAGGTCACCGTGGTCAGCGCCGACGGCCACCGGCTCAACGCATCCAGCCTAGAAGTCAGCTCGGGCGGCATGTCCTTGAAGACATCGGAGGATATGCCCAGCGAAAGCAACGTCGAAATTTCGTTCTCCCTGCTCACCCTGCCGCGGGTAGCGGTTCGTTCCGTGGTCACTTGGCGTAAGGCCAAGTCGTTTGGCGTACGCTTCGATCACGGCGATGACCGGCGGCGCAAAATCAAAGAGTGGATCGACGGCTACCTGGAAAGCTAGCCGAGCCTTCCCCCGCCCCCTTGCCCTTACAATAAGGTGGTGCCGGAAGCAGCCGCCGACAAACAGTTCAGCGCAACCACAGGCCCGATTTCGCGCCGCTTTAGCCTGCACCAACGCATCGCGCTGCGCAGCATCATTTTCGTCGGATACTGGGTTATCCGGCTGATCGGCCCCACCCTGCGGGTGAGCGTTTCTCGCGAAGAGGGAGCGCAGGAAACCATCGAACAGCGGCCGCTCATCGCTTCTTTCTGGCATTGCTGCATGATTCCCGCGACCTACATTTGCCGTGATCGGGGGGTGCGCGTGATGAGCAGTAACAGCTACGACGGCGAGTATATGGGCCGCATTATCCGGAAATTCGGATTCGTTGCGGTGAAGGGATCGAGCAGCCGCCATGCGGTGCGGGCCCTGCTCGGCTTGCGGCGCGCGCTCGACGATGGGCGGACGGTGGCGTTTACCCTCGATGGCCCTCGCGGGCCGCGCTACAGGGTCAAACCCGGCCCGGTGGCCCTGGCGCGCTCTTCCGGCGTTCCCATGACCATGTTTCACATCGCGGTCGATCGCGCCTGGGTGCTCAACACCTGGGACCGGTTGATGATTCCCAAGCCGTTTTCGCGGGTTCTGATGCGCCTTGGCAAACTGATTCCGGTTCCCGCCGATGCCCGCGATGAGGACCTGGAGCGCTATCAGCAGGAGTTGCAGCAATCGCTCGACCGCGTGCGCGAATTCGCCGAAGCCAACATCAACAAGGCCGGGACAAGCGAGTTTCCATACTACAAAGCGAAGCCCTCACCGAAGTGAGGGCTGAAGGGTCGCCGTTGTGCAAAGCGAGGGAAACCTACTTCTTCGCCGTCTCGGCGGCTTTGGCGTACTTGCGGCGGAAGCGCTCGACGCGAC
>JASHRB010000253.1 GCA_030037575.1 Candidatus Sulfotelmatobacter sp.
GAACGGGCGATCCGCTCCCCCGCCCGCATTCTCCAAGCCGGTTCTCGTGCAAGAGAAGAAGCATCTCGCCCGTTCAGATTCCCCAGCTTCTTAATCGCTTTTCGCAAGCCAACATCTTTTCCTTCAATCACATCGAATACCGGGGCGATATTGCGGAGAGAGCATGAAAATCTGTCTTGTGACCACCTTCCCACCCAGCCAGGGTGGATTAAGTGAGTATGGGCTGCATATCGCTCAAGAATTGCGGCGCGATTCTTTTCTCAGTTTCACCATACTTGCCGACAAGATTTCTTCTGAGGAGCCCGAGTGCGAGGACTTCAATGTCTTGCGATGCTGGTCATTCGACGATGCTTTGAGCTGTGTTCGCCTCTTGAAAGAACTGCGGAAGTTGAAACCGGACGTTGTATGGTTCAACCTGCTGTTCAGCACTTTCGGCCGCAATCCTCTGAATGCATTTCTGGGATTGCTCACCCCCATGCTCGCTCGCTTGAGCGGATACTACACCCACGTAACTTTGCACCATCTGATGGATACGGTGGACCTCGAAGACGCTGGAGTGCGGTATCAGCGAGCCTACCGCTGGGCGGGCGCCATTGCGACCAGAGTGCTGCTGCTGGCCAATTCGGTCTCCGTCTTGATGCCCGGCTATCGCCAAATCCTGCTCGAAAAATATGGCCGCAACAATGTCCATTTACGCTCGCACGGCATTCTTACGGCCAGCCCCGAATACCCTGATTTCTCCAGGCGGGGTAACCCCGAACACCGAATTCTGGCGTTCGGGAAGTGGGGCACCTACAAACGCCTCGAGTTGATGATTAAAGCCTTTGCGATTGTTTCTCAAACTCTGCCGACGGCGCGGCTTGTAATCAGCGGAGGCGATCACCCTCTGGCTGCGGGCTACGTCGAATCGGTGAGGAAGGAACACGAGGGCAGTCCGGCAATCGAGTTCATCGGTTACGTTCCCGAAGATCAATTGCCTGTGCTCTTCCAAAGCGCAACCGTTGCCGTGATGCCCTATTCTTCCTCGACCGGGTGCAGCGGCGTTGCCCACCTGGCTTGCGCCTATGGCGTTCCCATCGTCTGCGCCGACCTTCCCGATTTCCGGCAGATGGCCGAGGGCGAGGGAATAGCAATCGAGTTCTATCAGCCCGGGGACGCACCCGATTTAGCGCAATGCCTCATTCGCTTCCTGACGAATCCGGCAAAGCAGGAGGAGATGGCGGCGCAGAATTATTTCACCGCTCTGCGCATGACCATGCCCGCCATCGTGCAGAAGTATCTCCGCCACTTCGAGCTCGATCAGCGCGCAGAAACGCTGCGGCAAATCACGCGCTTCAGAAGGCTACCGAGCTGGGTTCCATCGAAAACCATTCTGCTGCGCAGAATCACCCGCAACTCCGGCGGCTTGATCTACCGCTCCGCTTTTCATTGGCCTCGAGCCATGCGAGGCATGGGCAGGCCGTTATTGCACGACCACGGTAACCGTGGTGGAAAGCTCGGTGGATCCCGAACTCCCCGTGATGGTGATGGGATAGCTCAAAGAAGAAACCTCCCCGACGGTGTTAGCAACGCCCGCTTGTGGAGCAGCCCTACCTCCGCAGGAGGCGCCAACCATGCCAATGCCGAAAATCACGGCCATGGCAAGGACGTGCATCCGGCGCCGCCTGCCCGCGCCGCCGATAAAAGCCAAGCCGGCGATTGCCAAGGAGAACAACCAGCTGGCGTAAAAAGGGAGCGATTTTCTGCGCTGGGCCGCATTCCACCGCCGAGCGGCAACGGGAGCAATGGTGAGGGTTGAAGTTGATGCTCCCGAGCCCGGCGTTATGCTGCCCGGCGAAAATGAACAACTGAGCGTGCTCGGCAGACGGCCGCAGGAGAGCGCGATCGGCGTATTCGAAGTTCCAGATTCGATTGCCGCGGTCACCGTAACCGTTCCCGATTTTCCCCTGGGCAACGTCAGAGCCTTTGGCACCGCAGTAAAGGCGATCGTAGCTGGAGTCGCGGGTGGAGCAGGAACCGTGGGGGGGATCGTGCTGGGGCAACTTGGAGCGTAATTGACAGATGCGGTGATCTGGTTCGAGAACGAGGGTTTGCCAACCGCCTGCACGAACAGCTGATAGTTGCCGCCCGGAATGGGAAACCCGCAGAGATTGAGCGAATGAACTCCGGTCGAAATATCCGAGAGCGACATTAGATTTTGACCGTCCGTACTGATGTACACGACATAATGATCGACCGTATTCTCGTCGCCGCTGATGGCCCATTGCAATGAATTTGCACTCACCGACGGAGTCAGAGAGAAGCAATTGGAAATTCCGCTTTCAATCTCTGTCGCTTCTTCGTAATCATTCCAGGTCACGATCTGCATGTAGGGAAGCGGGTTTCCGGAGTTGTAAAGGCCGTTGATTTCAGAAAATGTTTGCAGCCAAGTCTGGCCGCACTGTTGCGACATGATGCGATCCGTTCCCCAGGATGCCAGCGTGTCGTTAAAGCCCTTGTAGGTCGCGCCGAAGGTAGCCTCCCCGGGATACGACATTCCCGCCTGATAAAAGCTGGTCAGATACGGCAAGCCGTAATCGCTCGCCGTAGGCATGACCCAGGAGTAGCTGCCTTCGGTAAAATCGGCAGTAAAGCCGCTGTTGTTCTGAAAAATCAGCGCCGGCTGCGTGCTCAGCTCCGCCAGAGCAGCGCTCCAACTCACGGAAGGATAAGAAAGATTCACATTGAATTGCGTGATCATCGGTTTCCCCTGCAGCGTCATATATGCGGGCGAGGGGAAATAGGTTTTTTCCATGTATTGCAGATCGTTGATCAGCGCTTGCTGGGGCGAGCAACCCGGGCACGAGAACCACTCGATTGCGCCCTGGTCGATCATGAGGGCAAAGCTAAAACCGGGATGCGTCTCGGCCTGCGCCATTATCTGGAGCGCCGCCTGATCCATCGAATTGCCCGGCCCATACCAATCGAGAATCACTCCGTCGATGCCGCGGCTGACCATGTCGTTGATCTGGGCCGCAACTTCTGTCGGATTGGTGGAGTTGTATCCGATATTCATGTGGTTGGACTGGCCGAACCAGAGAACCATGTGAGCATAAACTTTCGTGGTCGCACCCGGGTAAAGCAGCGTGTGAACATCAACCTTGCTCACATTTCCGGCGCCGAGATCGCCGTTGGGCAAGGTTGTAAAATCGTTCGCGGCGCTTGTGTTGTTGGAGGTTTGAGCGCCTAGAGTTGTAGTGGGCACCACGTACGAAGAACTGGCAGCCAATGAGCTCGCAAGCGCGAGCAGAACTGCAACACCAAAATAGCCATTTCGCATCGGTCCTCAGGGGCGGAGTAAGCCGAGGATCTTGCACACGGCAGCCACAAAGAGAAAAGGCGCCCGCCTGTAGATTTCCTCTTCGCCGGCTTGTTCTTAACTTGGTCTTGCTGGGACTTTCTGGGAATGGAGTGAGCTTACGTCGGAAGATCCAAAATAATGAAGATTACAATAGGGTAGGAACCTTAGTGTTAACTGGGAATGGGTAGCGGCTGAATTCGAATCTCGCAACTGCGGATTCGTAGCCACACACGCAATACTCTCGCCGGTCATCGCCAGAATCAAGATCAAAACGCAGGCGCTCCCCTGGAAATGCTCGAAACCCGCGAGTCTGCACGGCCTCACGTTCCGGCCGTCCAGCAATGCTTAAAGGTACTTAAAGGTGATACCGGCTAATGATTGGGTGAACTCAAGCTCACGCTGCGAGCCACATAGCGGCTTCCATCATAGCGAGTCACGGCGGTGATATCGGCGGATTCGCGCAGGTTCTGGTCCGGAGGAAGCAGCGACGAATTGAAATAGATTTCGTAGGTTTTGTTGTCGGTCGACGAAGTGATCGTTATCAGACCCAGCCGAAGGTCGAGCTCCGTGACCCGGCCAGTAAAGGTGAAGTTCTCTCCCGGGATGGCAAGCACGGAGATCTCCCGGGCAATGTCGCGGCCATCCGGTTGTGGGCCGAATTTGATTGCCACCATTGTTCCAGGAATCAGTTCGCCAGCCGAAAGCGCATGGCTGCCTTGAACGATCTTGGTTTCTGGAGTAAGACGCACTTGCAAAGGCCGCGGCGAAAGTACATCCTGCAATAGAAGCTCGCCCCGGTCACTTCGGTAGACAGTCACGATACCCCGGCTTTCGCCCCCCAATGAAGTGGTTTTTACTCGAATCGCTTTGGCGAAAACGGTGCTTCCGTCGAGAATCGTATCCACATAGACGCGCTCGCCGGAGTGCAGATCGGAAGTCGAACCGGCATTGGTTCCGAGATAGATACGCGTGCGTGGATCGAAGGCGATCCTCATCTTCCCGCCGCCGAACACCTGAACCGTGATTTCATCTTGCACTCGGTCGAGTTTCTCGATCGTCCCCCCAATGAGGCTCGCTTTTGCCGGGGGGAGCGTGGGCAAGTCGGGAAGCAAGCTGGCGGGATCCACGGGGATGCCTGCATCGTTCGCGGATGAATCGGACGCCTCGCTTGATGCGGGCCTATCATTCGCGGAAGAAACCGCCGTGGGCGAAACCACGTTTGGCGAAGGCATCTGTGCCCGAGCACTTGCGGTCCCGGAGCAAACCGCAACTCCCGTAAGAACAAGAAACAACTTGTACATATCCGTCCCCAGCCTGCCAACTTTTTCGAGGCGCCAGTTGGATGCCCAAGGCGGTTGTAAGGTAGCCGGGCGCGCAGAGAAAAAGAATCGCTAAGAACGGCAAACCATCGGCGCTTCACCGCATCTCAACAGCGCTGCGGCATTCATCTCAAGATTCAAAGGTGGCGGGGAATGGCCTGGAAGAATGTAACGCTCGTGAGCGTGATCGCTGCTCTCGTCGGCTGGTGCTCAGCTGCGCGTGCAGGCGAGATCAAGATTACCCTGCCGAGGAGCAGCCATCTGACTCCCGTCCAGAGATTGAATCAAAAAGGGGTCGAAGCCATTCGCAAACGTGCCTATCAGAAAGCGGAGGGTTATTTCTACAAAGCTTATCTCCTCGATCCCGATGATCCCTTCACCCTGAACAATCTTGGTTATATCTCCGAACTCCAGAGCCAATTGGACCGTGCGCAGAACTTCTACAAATTGGCGGGCCAACAAGCAACCGACGCTGTCGTCGCCCTGGCCAGCTCCCCCCGCGTGCAGGGGTGGTCGATCAAGGAAGCGCTCGCCATCCCCGATCTTCCGTTCGAGATCGACCACGACAACGTGCAGGCGGTTGGCATGTTGTCGAAAGGGCTCGCGCCCGAAGCCGATCTTTTCCTCACCGAAGCTCTCGAAAAAGATCCCAGCAATGTTTTCACTTTGAACAATCTTGGAGTGGCCAAGGAAATGGAAGGCGAGTCGCAGGCGGCGCTCAAGCTTTACGATCAGGCCGCGGCCACCGGCTCGAGCGCCCCGGCAATCGTGACCCTGAACCCCGTTTGGCGAGGCAAGCCGGCCAGCGAGATGGCCGAGCGAAACGCCAGGAATCTGCGGGCGCGCCTGGCGAGCCGGAGGGGCACCGAAGCCCAACTGGCGGAATTGAACATTCGTGGCGTGTTAGCCTTGAACCGGAATGATCTGCGTGACGCGGAACAGGACTTCCGTGCTGCATTTGCGCTGGATCCGGACAACGCGTTTGCTGCAAATAACGTTGGCTATTTGTCCGAAATCCAGGGCGACCGGGAGACTGCGGAGTTCTATTACGGCAAAGCGCAGATGCTGCCCGGCGCGAACCTCAAGGTAGGTCTAGCCACTCGAAGTTCCGCTGAGGGTTCGCCCCTGTCCCTGGTTGCCTCGGAAAACGGCTCCCAGGTCCAAGTCAAGGTCGCGCAGGAGCAGCGCATTCGGCGCGCGCAACATGCGCCGGTGGCGCTGTTTCATCGTGACAATACTCCAGTGCAGGAACCTGGAAGCCCGCCGGGCTCGGCTCCGCAGCCCTGAAGGTCGATTGCCGGGAAATCTGGGAGCGCTCTGCATCTTTAATCCAGCACCCTTCGTTCCTCATATCGGTCAATGTCAGACTCGGGATCGTAGGTGAAGTAGCGAACCAGGTTCTTGAAGTATCGCAGGAGGGTATTGACGTTGGTCGCGTACCAGCAGCAGCGCGTCATCTGCGGCGAGAAGCCGCAGATAAAACGAAACTGTTCCAACACCGACGCCGAATCGCCCAGCATGGCTGCTGCCATGCGGTGATTTCCATCGAGAATCGTCAGCGGACCCGTCTCATTAACCCCAATCAGAAGGACTGCCGGATTCACCAGATTGTCCTGCACGGAAGAGCTCAGAAGCCGCAGTTTGCCGAAAAAGCGGTCGTTATTTGGAGATTTCAGCTGAATCCGAATCCGCTCGACAACATCAGTCAGATAAAAACTTCCTTGGGCGACCCGGCGCCACTGCGCTCTTGGAAAAAAGCGGATCCGATCCAAGTCGGCAGCCGTCAATTTCACCTCGAACCAGGTGGTATCGGCAGGCAACTCGCGCCACATCGGCCCTCGGCGAAGAAACAATAAGGCTTGCCGCACCGCGTTCTCGCGTGAACTTTTGAGATTGGGATCCCTGACCAGATGATCGAATTGGTTCCGGTATTCGTCGAATTCGGGATGGTGAAACTCACTTCTTAGAAATTCAGCCATGACCTCTTCTTCGGTTAACCTGCGGCCAACTCGCAAGCGGCGATAAGAGAGCATGGCTTGGGGTGCACAATGAGCCCGCAGAAGTGGCATGGTAAGCAGAAAGAGCAGCCCAATCATCAACACAAGCTGCACCAGAATCACCTCGCGAAGAGTGTGATGCAGCAGGTAGACTCCCAGAACCAGGGCGCCGCTGAAACCCAGCTGCAGCCAGCTGGTGTTCGCAATCTTGCGCGACATTTCATGAGTGATGATCACCGAGCTCAAAGAATACACACCGGTCATGACCGCATAGAGAATCAGCAAGGGAGCGAGCGCTCCATACATATCCAGCTCAAAGTGAGAACCGAAAAGCATCTTCCACAAAAAGCTGGGGACCAGCCACAGACCGAAAATCAAAACCGAAAGAATAAGGAAAACCAGCAGCAGGGAAGTGAAAAGAACCGGGCTGCCATCTTCTTCGTCGCTGCCTGCACCTGCCGAAACCGGGAACATGGTGTTCACCACCGACCATGCGCACATGTTCACCAATCGCCCCACCAGAGCCACGGCAGCGTAGAATCCCGCTTCGGGGGACGGGAAAAAATGTTTCACCAGCACAATGTCGAAGTTGTTAATGATCGTCTGGCCGGAGAAGAAAACGATGGCCTGCAATCCCTCGCGAAACGAAATGGCGATTCCGCGAAGACTTAAAGAAGCTAATCCGGGGCTGGGCCAGGCGCCGAAATAGGCGATCATCACGGCTAACATGCAGGCAAGAACCGCGCCTCTTACTCCCATGCCGAGCTCGATCAGCAGAAAAACTCCGCCCACCCGAACCAGACCTTCGACGATGAAATTGATGGCCAGCGGTCCAAACGCGTGAATCCCTTGGATGTAGCCGCGGCGCACACCCAGAGGAATGTAGAAAGCGGTGCCCACTGCGAGCAAAGTTATAAGAAACGCATTCGGCAGATTGAGATACGCGGTGAGCGGCTGCTTGCACAGAAAAAGCAGAAGTCCGATGGCAATACCGGCCAGCCATGAACGCTGGTGCAGCGTCGCAAAAACTGCGGCCTGGGCTTTTGGAGACCCGGTCTTGGCTACATATTTCGCGCACACCACCTGAAACGACAAGGTGATGCCCGAAACCAGCATCAGGATCGTGTAAACCGCAGTGGCGTGGGCAAAGCCGCTCGGCCCCAGAAGACGAGCCGTGGCGACGTTGTACACCAGGTTCGTGAGTCCGACCAGCCCGGAACCGGCCAGCAGCGTCAGGCTGCCGCCGAGCAGCTTCGACCGCAAAGTCTTCGCGGGGACGGGCAAGTCCTCTGGGTTCGCACCCGCAACTCCGGTTCCCACGTCGTCTTTTGTTGTTTCGGCCATGGTTGGAGTTTCGAACGGAGCCGCGACCATTCGTCAGAAGAGAGTGAAATGAATGACAGGCAAGACCACCGATCTGGTCGTCCCGGCGAAGTTATAGAACGTTTGTTGCTGAATGCCGAAAGAAAGTCGAAATGGATAGTTCGAGGCGGCGGGAGTGCCATCCTTCAGGGCGGCATGAACCGGCCGAGTGTATGAAACCGTAAACTCACTCTGCGCGTTGTCGTATTGGTGATATCCCTCTCCGCGCGAAAGCAGGAAGTTTCCTTGGACATCCCAGCGCGGACTGGCGCGAAATTCAAACCTGGCTCCGGGAACCAAAGCTTCGGCAATGGCATAGTTCGTGCCTTGCACCTGCCAGGATCGCAAATCCTCAGCCAAAATCGCCGCGGTGATTCGGTCGCCGAATTTGTGCTGGAACCCGGCATAGCTGGAGGTAGTGAAGTACTCCTCAATGAGCGGGCGGAAGAGCAGGTCGCGGGCCGAGTATCCCACCAGCAATTCGTTATGTCCCCACGGGCGCCCCACGGTGAATTCCAAATCACCCGAGGCGTCCCGCGAGTGAAGAGCCTGATCGATAAACGGCCCGGCCTCGCGGATCGCGTATCCGTT
>JASHRB010000254.1 GCA_030037575.1 Candidatus Sulfotelmatobacter sp.
GAGCGGAAGCAAGTGGACCGAAGACTGTTGCAGCGGAACACGCCAGGCCTGCGTTAGAAGCTTGCCTGAGAAACCGTCGTCGGGAGGAAGAGAATCGATTCATCAGATTGCATTTCTAACCGGGGCCGAAGCAAGAACTGTAACCCCACCCCAAAAAAAGCGAGCCGATGGTCTTCGGCTCGCTTTTCCTGCCCTTCAATTTGCTTTAGAAAGACACCCTCAAGCCCAGCTGCAGCTGCCTTGCCGGGAGCACGGTGGCCACTTTGCCAAACCCGGGGTCGCCCATGTTCGGATCTACCGACCCGAGATTCGGGTGGTTGAACAGGTTGATGAAATCGAAGCGCAACTGAAGATTGCCCTGCTCGCCGAGCCACGGCAAATGATTATTCTTCAGCACGCTGGCATCGAGCTGCACCATGCCCGGATTGCGATAGATGTTTCTTGGTTCGTTTCCTTCCGTCCCAATCGTGGGCTGCGGAAAGTCAGCGGCCGTGAACAATCCATTGATGTACGCGGCTTTGCTATGCGATCCCGTAAAGTTGTGCGATGGCAGATTGGGAACATCGTAGCTGGTCCCATCGAGGTTATAATCGCCGCTGCCCGGTGCCAGCACGTAGCCATTGGGATTGGTGAGGCTCGGGGAAACCCCGGTGACGACGTCCAACGTTGTCGCGCCCGAAGGGCACGGAACCTGCGATCCGTCCATTGTTCCGTTGTCACTGCACATGACCTGCAAAGGTCGATTGTCAGTCACCCAGAAAGGCGTGCCCGTTTGAACAGCAATGATCGTTGACGCCTCCCAGCCCGACGTGATCACTTTCTCTATGCCGCTGCCCGCGCCCGGCAGCGTATAAGCTCCCGAGAACGAGAAGCGCTGACGCACGTCGTAGTCCGCATCGCCGTAGTAGCTGAAATAGGAGCTTGGCTGGGGAATGTTCAGCACGAAAGGAGAGGTATCCTGATCGAAGCGGGTATTCGCTTCCGGATAATCCTTGGCATGGGACAGCGTGTAGGATCCCTGGAAGCTTCCACGGCGCAGCGCCCGGCCGCGGAGGAACAGAACCATGGCGTTGTAAGTCGCCTGGTTGGCGTTATTGACGTACGTGATCGGCCCGAAATATGGGTTCAGCGTTCCGATCGATTCCGTCACTGTGCTGGTAGCCGCTGGAATCGAGAACGTGGCCCCTCCGGAAAAGTAGTTCACATTCGACCCGTTCAGCCCATCGTAACTCTTCGAGCCCACATAGTTGCCGCCGGCAACGAGGCTGTCAACCAACTGGTGTTCCACTCCGATGGTGTAGTTCACGGCCAAAGGAGCCACCATATTCTGGTCCAAGGCGTCTACGCTGGGTGTCGCTCCTGTCAAGCTCCCGTGGGAATTCAGACTTCCCGCAGGAATCGGTGGAAGCGGGAAATTCCATGGATAAGTGGCCGAAGGCGCAATCGAGAAGAAGTTGCTTAACGGATAAGACGTGCCTTTGTACGTATCGACGTTGGTGAAGGTTTGGCTGATCACGCCCGGTGGATTGTTCCTGGTCTCGTCGACGCTTTGACCGAGAACCACCCAGTCGTGATAAACCCCAATTCCACCCCGGATGGCCCATCTGCCCGTCCTGCTGGGGTCCCAGGAAAAGCCAATGCGCGGGCTGAACAGGTTCTTCATATCTTGGGAAAAGACCTGCGGAACAGCTCCAACCGAGGCATTCGCGACCTGCGTATCGAAGTTGCCTCCCGGCGAAAGAATCAGGGTGCTGAACTGGAACCCGCTGTTGCCCCACGCCTTGTGATTGGTGAAGTCATCCCAGCGCAATGATATGGTCAAAGAAAGATTGGGTTTCGCTTTCCAATCATCCTGTACGAAAAATCCATAGGGATTCGTCTGTCCGCCAAAGATCACCGACCCTTGCTGTCCGGTCAGCGGATTGTAGGCGAACACTGACTCCTGAAAGACGTTGTCCTGAACCAGATCGAGAAGGTTGTTGAAAGTGAAATCCGGTCGCACGTTATAGGGGGTGAAATCGCCGTGCTCAATCGCATGATCGCCGTCATAGCCGAAGCGCAGCGAGTGCTTTCCCCGTATCCAACTTAGGACTCCGCGCCAGTTGTAGTTCGGCCCGCGATATTCTCCGGGTCCCCAGCCGCCGCCCACCGGGAAACCCACAAGCCCACCGCTGGTGCCCGCCGTAGCCAGTACGCCGATATCCGGCACGGCGAGGTTTGCGTCCTCGCCGTCGGCGCCACCTACGCTGGCAAAGGCGAACGCTCCCTCTACGAGCATGTTCGCGTTGAAGGCGTGAGTGAAGTCGATCTGGCCATAGCGATTACGCATGATATCCAGGGCACCCAGACGCGGGCGAGGCGAGAGTTGCTGCTGATCGAACGAGTCGTTGTAGTAACTGAGGTACAAGCGGTCGTTCTGGGTGAAGTACTGGTCCAGCCGGAAGTTGTATTGCAGAGCGTTGTAGTACGGGCTGGCAGCAAAACTGCCGGAGTCGATCATGGGCAGCGAGCAAGGGGGCGTTAGCGGCGTGGTCGTGCCGCAGTTCCCGGCCCCCAGATACTGCAGTGCAGTCTCGTACTGCCCGCCCTTGATGTTGCTCGCGGGCCAACCGGCAAGGACCTTGGTTCCGACATGATTGGGAAAGTTCGTTTGCGCCCAGGACACAAATTGCGGATCCTCGTAATACAGCGTTCCGGTATTTGCCGCGCCGGAAGTGGTGGCCCAGAGCTTTTCAAAATCGGCGAAGAAAAACGTCTTGTCTTTTCGGATCGGACCACCCAGGGTTCCTACCAAGTCTTTGCGCGAGAATGGAAGGAATGCGCTGGCCGTCGCAAATTCCGGCGTCGCCTGAAAATCCTGGTTGGTGAAGAAAAGACTGCCGGTGCCGTGGAACTGATTCGTACCGGACTTGGTAGTGACCTGAACCAGAATCGAGCTGCCCAGACTGTCTTCCGCGCTCCAACTGTTGGTTTGAAGCGACGCTTCCTGAACAGCGTCTGGAATCGGCGCGAGGATGATGTTTCCGTTTTGAATCGGGCTGGTCACGTTCATGCCATCGACCATCACCAAGTTGCCCGTGTAGCTGCGCCCGTTGGCGCTGATCTGGGGAGTTTGTGTGCCGAAGTTATCGGCAAAGCCGCCTGGCGATTCCCCGATGGAGCGAGTCCCCGTGCCCACTACTCCCGGTTCGACGGACAGAATGTCCCACAGGTTGCGGTTTGCTTCGGGAAGGTCGCGCACGGTTTCGGAGGACAACGTTGTCTCCAGCCGGCTGTCGTCCGTGTCCACCGCCGGTGGGTGCTCTTCAACGGTAACCGTTTCCTGGGCAGAAGCCAAAGGGAGAGAGAAATTGATTCCCTTCGTTTCGGACGTGCTCAGTGTGAAGTTCGACTCCGC
>JASHRB010000255.1 GCA_030037575.1 Candidatus Sulfotelmatobacter sp.
CCGCCGCCAGCAGGTCGAGGGGGAAGGAAAAATGGGTCCGGCAAAAATCGCCACCCGGGAGCTGATCCCTTTGAGCCACTGCATGATCTGGCCGACTTGCTGATTCGGGCGATAGGACACGAACAGGTGAACGCGGTCGCGTGCGACCTTGCCGGGTACAATCTCCAGTTCATGCTCCATGGCGATTTGGCGCAGAAGGTCGCGCAGCCGAATCGCGACCTCGCCCGTCAACACCGCCTTGCGACACTTCGGCACAAAAACCAGATGCACTTTCAGGTCGCTCTTCGTGTGCGCTCCCAGTCGGTAACGTCGCACGCGACCACGTTACACCAAATCTTGCTTCGCCTAAAGGCGAGGGGTTTCCACCTTCCCCGGTGGCGACACTAAACACTCGGGTGGGGAGTGTTTACCTTTTATAGACCGTTGTACCTGGATGGTAGTTGCGCCAATCGAACCAATAATCTTTGAGCGCGGGAACACGGTCGAGGCAAGTTCCGTTTGCCGGGCCAGAGATGGCGCAGCCCTGAAAATTCCATTCGCCGCCGTTATCGTCGATGAGCGGCCATGGTTTTTTGTCACTCGATCCTCTAGCCGATGCCGCGTCGGTCTGCAGGAAGAACTCAGCGTCGCGGCCACCGATCCGGCTGACGAACACTCGAAACGACTTCCCGTCCGGGCCAAGAACCAGCAGCAACGGCACGCCTTTAACGTGATCGATGATCGGGGATTGTTTTGCAAATGCTTCCCAAGGATAGGCGCGCGCCGCCCCGTTGATGACGAGTCCGATGACCACATCGCGGGACTTTAATTCCGTACCGGGAAAATTGATGACGACGGGGAGCTTGGCGACTTTTGGTTCCCAGTTGCTGTCGTACTCTTTGGAAAATTTGCCGATCGGCGCGAGCACGCGGCCGTCGGGAAATTCGCTGCGCCACTCGCCGAACGTGAGTTCGTCGCTCAGGACGAGGTCGAGCGTTGCGCCTTGCAGCGGGCCGTAGATCGCCTTGCCCGTGATCTGCTGCCACCAGGTTCCGCTCTCGCGATCGCGCATGAGGAAGTTCTGGTTGTTGATGCCGGCGAGATAAAAATGCAAAGCTCTGCCGTTAACCGTGCGCGTCCACACCAGACCGGTGTGACAAAGCGTTCAATAGGTGATGACAATGGGAGTGCCGGCAACGATGTCGTTGAGCACGTGGTGGTATGCCATCTGGCTGATGGGATAAGCGCGGGCGTCGCCGGCGAAGCGCACGGCCATGATCATTTCTTTCGCGTCGAGTTTGCTTTCGGATGGAGAGATGAATCGCGTGCTGTCGATTGGATGGAACATCCACTCGAAATAATTCAGATGCGACATGGTGGCGGAGAAAACGACAAGGATTATTACGACTGCGATGAGAGATTTGTGCAAGACAGTGTTGACCGTCCTCCATAAAACCAGCGCGAGAGCGAGGCAGAGGAGGCCGGCAACCAGCGTGTCGAGGGGAGCACGCTGGCGCAGAGCCATCGCGACGAACAGGGCGCGCGGCGCCTGATAGCGAAACGGGCGAATGATGAATGCCGGAATGAAGAAAAGGCCGATAGCGACGATCGCCGCCAGGGAAAACGTAAGCCAGAGCCAGGGTCGATCCCATGTATCGACTCTTCTCTGCTGACGATCGCCGGGTTGGCCCTGCAGTTCGAGCGATGTGGTCATTGCTTTCGCGCGGTCCGGCGAATTTATGCCAATGAGCGAAATCGGGCAATAGTATAAAAAATTTGGAACCAGAGCTGGCGCGCAATGTCTTCGTGCTGTGAGATGCCTTACTCCGCGGCTTTGCCGGCCTCGGCTTAAGCCGAGGGCCTACCTGAAGACACGGGGCTTCGGGACGACGCCCCACACCGCAAAGCCCCTCACGGTGCACCCGAAGGCCTGCCTCGGATACGAAGCACTCTCTCAGATGTGCAGAAATGGCCTCGAAAATCAAAGACTCCGATCCGAGGATGGGGGGCTTTGCTTTGGTCCGCAAACGGTCCGCAACCGCGTCATCCTCGGAGTCTGATCCCGATCCGCGCAGAACACGGACTAGGACTAAGGCTCTTCCCTCATGTCCCGAGGAAGCGGTGCCTTCAACGCTTTAGCTCCAGCGCCTCGTGCAATATCGGTTCGGTATTGTGGCTGATAACGGAAGCCTTGGGACCAAGTTGCCGTTCCAATTCTTTGCGGACTCGGTTTACTGCGGCTGCTTCCTCGCCCTGGGTAGCGGAAGACAGCAACGATTGGGATTTGAGCAGACTCGCGTAGACCAAACGTGCGGGGAAGCCCGCCTCTCGCAAGAACATCGCGTACATGTACCAATCGACAGCCTGGCTGTGTTGGTCGTCGAGTCCAGCATCGAGCTGAAGTGCGCTCTGATAGAGCGCTAGCGTCTTGCTGGTTTCGCCAAGCCTCGCCTGCAGCGAAGCCTCCGCTACGTCGGCAAAGCTCTCCAACTTCTTTTCCGCCGTTTGAGCCGCGAGGGTGCGTGCCATTTCGTAGTAGCGTAATGCCACATCGGAGCGATTGACTCGGCTGTTGCAATCGGCCAGCTTCAGCAGCACCCCGATCACGTTGGCCGCAGCCGGTCGGCTGGATGCGGGCCGCCGCACCACCTTCGTGAGGAAGGCTTGATAGCGAGTGATTGCTTCCGCGAACTTGCCTTGCTTCTCCAACAAGGTGGCCAGATAAAGATCGACATCGGCCTGCGAGGGGTCGAGCATAAGAGCTTTCTGCCAGCTCACTTCGGCTTCATCGGCGTATCCGAATTGTTGGGCGAGGATGCCGTGATTCACAAGCAGCGCGGCGTCCCTGGGCGCGATCTTGAGCCAACTGCCGGTGAGCTGGTATGCCTCCTGGAGACGTTTCTCCTGGGTTAGGTATCTCAGCCACGCATCGCGGGGGGCTGGATCAGAGGGGTTGGCCTTGATCGCATATTGCCAGGCGGCCACGGACTCCTGAGGGCTGCCTTCCTGCAGCGCTTGGCGCGCCAGTCGCGTCTCGAGTGGCGTGTCGTAAGGAGCCAGTGAAGCCGCGCGCTTCAAATCGGCTAAATCGCTGCCGTGCAGGGCGAAGTAATAATGCACTTGATCGACACAACCCCAAACCAGCAATGCGGAAGCTGTCCCCACTCGCAACGCGCGGGCGGCAGAGCTCGGTCCGGCCAGCCAGCGCAATGCCTCGATCGTTCTGCTCCCCGCCTCCATCGTGCCTTCGGCAATCTGCGCACGCGAATTTACCAACAAGGCGGCGATGCGTCCGTCGCGTAGTTTCCAGATCGCACCGTCAAGGATGAAGTGGTGAATGTTCACCAGGGCGGTGAAGAGCAAGAAACTCCGCGTGAAATCAAAATGGAATACCAGGCTCGAGACCCAAGGACCGGGAATGAAAAGTGCAATGCCCCCGACAACGAGAATGGCGAAATAAGAGAAGGGGCGCCAAGCCCGGTTGGGTGTGGTCGCTGCTTCTCGCTTGGCGTAGTAACTCGTGATCCAGAGATATTGCGCGGAGTGCATAACAGCGAGAACCCCTGTGCTGTAGCGGCTCTGCGGAACTTGGAATTTTTCCGCCAGCGAAAGCAGCGTGGGTACCAGGAACCAGACGCACTGAGTGGAAAACAGGATGAGCGACGGGATCATTCTGCGGAAGCCTGCCCGCGGGATAATCCGGGACAGGCCGAACGCGGAGCACGCCACAAACGCGATGGCAAGCACCAGCTGGGCTCGCGAGCTTGTCGTTTCCGGGATGTTGAGCGAGACGAACAGAGGATCGCCAGAACTTCCCGTGTGGAGGCTCAGCAGCAAGACCGCGTACGAAATCAGAAATGTTGCATAAAAAACACGACGCTCGAGGGTTGTGGGCTGCGCCCCGGCTCGGCGAGCGAACATCATGAACAGGCCGTAGTTCTGTCCGCTGTAGTGCCAAGGGCTGGCTGTGAGATATAAAGTGAAAATAAGCGGCAGAGCACCAATCCAGAAGTGCGAAAGAATCACTGTCAGCACCAGCAGCAGCGTGATGTGGACGGTAAAGATCCGATATTTTTCAAAATCCTCTTTCGTATGATAGGCGCGATAAATAGTCGCCATGTAATGTGGATAATTGAAGAACAGCGCTAGCATGTAGAACAAGACGGACCACGTCAGAGTGTTGGTTGCAGAAGAGAAATAGGCGAGCAGCAATAGAGGAACCGACCAGGCGCCGCATCCCACGATCAAATCCAACCATGGGCAATAGATCCAGACCGCTCCACCACGGCCCACATTTTGCTTGTTTTCGGGCATAGTAACCGGGAAGTGCTTCACGGGCATACGGCCGCCATTCCTTAGAATTGTAGGTGGACCTTCCTCGGCGTTC
>JASHRB010000256.1 GCA_030037575.1 Candidatus Sulfotelmatobacter sp.
GCTGCCGGCAAGGGCACGCGGCTGAAATCGCAGCTTCCCAAGGTACTGCACGAAGTCGGGGGCAAAGCTCTATTGGCTCGCGTCATTGACACCGCGAAGCGTATTGTGCCGCGGAATGATATTTTCGCCATCGTCGGCCACGAGGCAGATCGTGTCCGCATTGCTGTCGGAAATACGGGGATAAACTTCGTCTTGCAATCTGACCAGTGCGGCACGGGCCACGCCTTAATGGCCGCCCGCGACGCGCTCTCGCCCTACGATCACGTCATCGTTCTCTCCGGCGATGCCCCGCAGATCCGGCCGCAAACCATCGCCCGCCTGCTGAATTTTCATTTGGATGAGAAAGCCACCATGACTTTGTTGAGCGCCGATCTCGTTGACCCCAGCGGCTACGGCCGGGTCATTCGCAAATCGGCTCGCAGCGGAGAGGTGAAAGCGATCGTCGAAGAAAAGTCCGCCAGCCCTGCACAGAAAAAAATTCGCGAAATCAACACGGGCTTTTACATTTTTTCGGTTCGGCAATTATTTGCGCACATCGAAAAGCTCTCGACTGCGAATTCTCATGCAGAGTATTACCTGACTGATATGGCCGCGATCCTGCGCAAAGCGGGAGGGCGGGTGGTGGTTTTCAAAACGGAAGACTCCGCAGAAGTTCTCGGTGCCAATACCCGCGCCGAACTGGTCTTGATCGACCAGCAGATTCGCCTGCGCAAATGCCAGCGGCTCATGGCCGAGGGAGTGACGATTTTTTATCCCGCCACCTGTGTGATCGACGACGAGGTTGAAATCGCTGCCGACACCTTGATCGAGCCATTCGTGCAGATTCTTGGCAAATCCCGTCTGGGCTCAGGTTGCCGTATCAGCTCCTATTCTGTGATTCGCGACTGCGAAATTGCCGATAACGTCCGCGTCCAGCCCGGGTGCGTCTTTGAACAGAGCCGCATCGCTTCCCATGCTGTTCTCGGGCCATACTCCCATCTGCGTCCGGGCAGCGATCTCGGCGAAGGAGCACACATCGGCAATTTTGTCGAGACCAAGAAGATCAAAATGGGCAAGGGATCGAAGGCCAATCATCTCACCTATCTCGGTGACGCCGAAATCGGCGCGGGTGTGAACATTGGAGCCGGCACTATCACCTGCAATTATGATGGGGTTGCCAAGCACAAGACATCCATCGAAGACGGCGCCTTTGTCGGCAGCGACACCACTCTGGTTGCGCCGGTGCGCGTGGGCAAAGGAGCATACATTGGCGCGGCTTCCTGCATTACTCAAGACGTGCCTGACGATTCGCTGGCTCTTACTCGCCCGCAGCAGGTAATAAAGGAAGGTTGGGCGCGGGAGAAGCGCGGGACACGAAAAAGGAACATGAAACCAGCCCAGCGCACAGAACCATAGAGAAACCCACTTAAATCTCCGATTTCTCGGTGTTTCGGTGTCTCCGCGGTGAACCCGAATTTTCTAGTGTGAAACGGCGGTGAACAGATCCGAGTGCATGAGCGCCTGGAACTGCTGGTCGCTTGACTTGAATTGGAATGTTACATTCGCTCCGTCGGAGTCGATCGTGGTGTTGTCCATCGCGACCTTCTCGATGGCGGTCGCGCTCATCTTTTTGTAGAGCAATCCCGCCTTGACCAGCGATGAAAGAGTAGCTGCGCTGATTGAGTCCGAAGTGACGACGGTCAAGTCGAAATCCACACCGCTGGCAAAGCTCATCGTATAGTGCGAACCGAGGAGCCGTTTCTTAATGGTATCGTAGTCGGCGACTTTGGCTGCGTCGCCCAAAGCCGAACGCATCACGTTCTGCGTCCCTTGCTGGTCCAGGATACTCCACACCGGCGATGCATCCACATCGGACATCATGTCCGACATATTCGAGTTCGTATCCAGACTGAGAATCTGTCCGTCGCGGGTGTCCAGCGCCAACTTCACGGCCGACATTTCTCCGAACAACAACGTGCTGTCGTCCAGAAACACCATCACCATGCCGCCATCCATGGGATAAATGCTTGACTGGTTGTATTTTGTTGGCTTGATCTTCGCCAAGGTCATTTTTTTTATGACGGTCTTCATGGCGAACGGGCCCGCTGCCATTCCGATCGATTTAACGCCCATCTTCTCCGTGCGGAAGGCAGCGAACGAGAGAGAGTCGATATCCTTGGTCGGATCGATTCCCACTCCCTTTAACGCCGCCTCGAACTGCTTCAAATTGTCCGGCAGCAACTGCTGTTTCAGCTGCATGGCGGTGGGCGAATCCTTTAGCGCCCGGTAGTCGACCGAAATCAACTGTTGCAAATCCGCAGGAACCACTGCGCGCGCCGAGCCGCTCAATGGCATGGCGAAGCCAGAACCAACGCACCCCAACCATAACAGCAGGCACGAAATGAAGCTAGTTTTTGTGATGTTCATGACCAACCTCGGATGTATTTAAACCCGGTTTCCTCCACCAACGTTTTCCTGGGACCTTCCTTGTAAGATGCACTTTCGGGTCAGAGCGTTATTTCTAGCTATGCGATAGAACGAATCTCTATTCTATCTCTTGCAGCGTTTAGGAAAACACCCGAAGGTATAGTGCCCAATGGGATTACCCGTCTCCCGCCAACCGCCCAAGCGCACCCGATTCGCGGCCCAAGGCATGTCGTGAAAGCCAGGGGCGTGACGCCTCAGGGGATTAACCCAGAGACCGAGGGCCGGCCTGCAACCCGACGACCGCAATTATTAGCCAGCGACGAGCCGGTAGGGAGAGTTATTTTCAAGTATTCGGCGCGCGACGTCAGCCTATATCTTCGCCCCCTCCGCTTCGCTTTTTGACTTCTGCCGCAAACTCCGCATCCTTCAGCGAAGCCAAATTGATCTCCACATTCGCCAGCGCTCCAACGACTGCCGCTCGCGCCAGCGCCTGCGCCGTCGTTAAGTCCGACTTCATATGCGGATTGGTGATTCCTTCGAGAATCCCCGCAATCTGCGCCACTTTCCTGGATTTTTCCGCTACGCGCAAGGGAACGCTTGTCGCCTGCTTCAACGCTACATCGATTTGAGCCTCGCTTCCACCCGATTTCGCATCCTTATAAGATTTCACCACGGCATCGTAGGCCGCCGAGTCCGCATCGAT
>JASHRB010000257.1 GCA_030037575.1 Candidatus Sulfotelmatobacter sp.
CCGGCGTAGTCTGGGGGTTCTCTCAACCAATCGAAGACAACATGGAAGAAGCAGTCAGCGGCGTGAAGGGCGCGCTGGCGACCAAGGTGTACGGCGACGATTTGAAGGTGCTGGAAGAAAAAGCCGACCGGATCGTGGGCATCATGCGGGGGGTAAACGGAATTGAAGATCTGGGAGTGTTCCGGGTGCTGGGCCAGCCAAACCTAAACGTAACCGTGGACCGAGCTGCGGCGGCGCGTTACCAAATCAACATCGCCGACGTTCAGGATGCCATTCAGACCGCCGTCGGAGGCAACGCACTCACGCAGGTGCTGAAGGGCGAAGCGCGATACGACCTGACTCTGCGTTATCTGCCGGAATACCGGGATACCCAGGAGCAGATCGAAAGTATCCGGCTCTTGTCGCCCTCCGGCGAGCGCGTATCGCTGGCGCAGCTTTGCAAAGTCAGCGAGACCGATGGCGCTTCGGAAATCTATCGCGAAGGCAATCGGCGTTACGTGGCCATTAAGTACAGCGTGCGCGGACGCGACTTGGGCAGCACGGTGGAGGAGGCAATTCGAAAGGTTAACGCGCAGGTGAAATTGCCCACCGGATACACGATCGATTGGGAGGGGGAATACGCCAGTCAGAAGCGCGCGAACGAGCGCCTGCTGATCGTGCTGCCGATCACCATTGTCATCATCTTCGCCATTCTTTATACAATGTTCAAGTCATTCAAATGGGCGTCTTTGATTTTAGCCACCATTGCCATCGCGCCGATTGGCGGGCTGCTGGCTCTTTTAATGACTGGAACCAACTTCAGCGTATCCTCGGGTGTGGGCTTTCTCGCCTTGTTCGGCGTGTGTGTGCAGACCGGCGTGATTATGCTGGAATATATCAACCAGCTGCGGGCGCGGAGATTTACCGTGGAAGACGCGGCTGTGGAAGGCGCAGTGCTGAGGCTGCGGCCGATCATGATGACCATGCTGGTTGCGACTCTGGGGCTGTTGCCGGCGGCCTTGTCACACGCCATTGGGTCGGATTCTCAAAGGCCGTTTGCCATTGTGATTGTTGGGGGATTGATTGCTGCGCTGATCATGAGCATTTTCCTGCTGCCAACCTTGTACGTGTGGGTTGCCGGCGAACGCGACGTGCTGCCGCCGGCGGAAGAAAGCTTCGAAGTCGGCGAGCATGTGGATTGAGCGGAAGCGGGCGCCTGCGCCGCCGCTTCAGGCGGCTGCGATCCTGCGGATCAGATCTTCCTGCTCCGCTGGGCTTTCGGCGCCGATGGTGAAGGCGTCGAGTACGCCCAGCGAGAGCGCATATTGGATCGCTTCAGACGGGCGGTCACGCAGGTCTCCCTGGCCGAGAATTTTCATCCCCACCACGGCTTTGCCGGCGGAATGCATCTCGCGCAGAACGCTGACCACGGTTTCAGGGTCCGCGTCCGTGTGCGCGGCGATGGGATTGATGCGCGCCAGATCGATCTCCACCCACGGCGATTTGGCGGCCGCGCGCAGGGCTGCAATGCTGTGGCAGGAGCATCCGTGAGCGCGGATGACGCCTTTCCCTTTCGCTTCCGAAAGCACCTCCATCACGCCCTGGTAGCGCGTGGTCCAATCCGGTTCGGTGAGGCAGTGCATCAGGCAGATATCGATGTAGTCGACGCCGAGTTCGCGGCGGAAGCGGTCGAGGTCGGCGCACATGGTCGCCGAATCGCGCGCCCACGATTTCGTGAGCACCGTGACCCGGTCGCGCGGCACATGTTTGAGCGCCTCGGCCACGTGAGGATGGCTTCCGTAGGAGTCGGCGGCATCGAAGAAGCGCAGACCGTGATCGTAGCCGTTGAGGAGAAGCCGGGAAAGTCCTTTGAGGCCGAGCGCGGTCTGATTTGAATGATGGCCGCTGCCGACGGTGCCGGTTCCCATAGCCAGGCGGCTGGTTTTAATGCCGGTGCTTCCCAGCGCGACCGTGTCCGCGGCGGAGAATTTTGCGGGAGGCCCGGTTTGGGCCAGCCGGCTGAAGAGGGTGCGCGAAGCCAGCCACGTGCCCCCGAGCGCGGAAGCCGAATGAAGGAGAAATTCGCGACGCTGCACAGGAACTCCGGCCATGCCATCGCGGATGGTACCCCAATTGCTGCGCACCCGGAAGCTGCGAGTTTATCTTGGCTTGGGCAATTTGCGCATCGAGATCGAAATCGCGATACTATTCTTGCGACCCCGGAGGCCCCGTGATCGCGCGTCTCATCGCAGCCACCCTGCTCATTGGTTCCGCTTGCGCCCAAAACCTTGTTCAATACACCGCCACCAACGCCAACGTGAAATATCTTTTCGCCGCGGCGGAGCCGGTCGCGCGTCTCAAATCCGGCGACATTCTCGACACTAACACGCTCGATTGCTTCGGCAACGCCATCCGGAAACCCGGTGACACGCTCAGCATGGCCAAAGGCGACAATCCGCTCACCGGGCCTTTTTACGTCGAAGGTGCCGAACCGGGCGACACCCTCGCCGTCAAAATTCTCGATCTCGAAGTCGACGGCGACACCGGCGTGGGCGCGTTCGCTCCCGGCTTCGGAGCACTCAACGAAACCAACTACACGCCCATGCTGCACAGCCCGCTGCCCGAAAAAATCTGGTTCTATCACATCGATCACGCGGCTCGCGATGCCGTGTTCAAGGCTCTCGACTCCGATTTCTCCGTGAACATTCCCTTACATCCGTTTTTCGGCTGTATCGGCGTCGCCCCGGCCGCAGGCGAAGCCCGCAGCTCCGTCGTTCCCGCCGAATTCGGCGGCAACATGGATTCGCCCGAAGCCAGTGTCGGCAACACGGTTTATTTTCCGGTGAACGTGAAAGGCGGTCTTTTTTACATCGGCGACGGACACGCTGCCATGGGCGACGGCGAAATCGCCGGCACCGCCATCGAAGTCCCGCTGAAAGCCCGCCTGCAATTGAGCGTGTTGAAAGGCCGCACCATCTCCTGGCCGCGATTCGAAAATGAAGATGCCATCATGACCGTGGGCGCCTACCGCCCACTCGACGATGCGCTGCGCATTGCCTTCACCGAGCTGGTTCACTGGATTCACCAGGATTACGGCCTTTCCGAACTCGACGCCTACGAACTGCTTTCCGAAGTCGGCAAAATTCATCTCAACGAAATGGTCGATCCCAATTACGTGATCGTGGCCTCCATCCAGAAGAAATATTTGCCTGCGAAGAAGTAGCCACTGGGGTTGATTTCGCTGCTTCGCGCCCGGCTAAATCAGCAGGCCTTAGTCTTCAGCAGGCGCACCGATTTCACTTTCGTTTTCAAACCGGCGATGGCGATCACCGTTGGCGGCTGCAAAGGAGAAAGCCACTCGGCCGCGGGAGAATCTCCCGGCCAATATTGCTGGTGAATGTAGAGCGTGGTGCCGCGGCGCGTATAGTTCGCGTTCGTGTTCCAACCGAAAGATCCGCGCTCCGTGCCGTAAATTGACTTGCCATTCGCCGCCAGCCATTGGCCCACAGTTTCGAGAATCTCCACCGACTCGGCGGGCAGCGATCCATCGGGCTGGGGACCGATGTTCGGCAGATAGTTTCCGCCTCCCCCGGCGCAGGTGGCCAGATTGCTGACGATGGTTTTTGCCGTTTTCCAGTGGTCGTCGCCGCGGTTGAAACCCCAGCTGTCATTCATGGTCATGCAGGCTTCCCATGCCCGTCCTTTTTCGGCGGCTGTGATTTCTTGCTCCGGCGTGGAAAAATCTCCTGGCCGCCCGTTGCGATTGATGACGATGATTTCGGGCTGGAGAGCGAAAACCATTTCATTCATGCGTTTCGACTCCCACGGTTCCGCGGTGAGCGGCCAGTCGACGTCATA
>JASHRB010000258.1 GCA_030037575.1 Candidatus Sulfotelmatobacter sp.
ACGGAGAACAATCTCCCGGTTGCAGTATGAATCATGAAGAGAAGTTGCGTCTGGCGCATCAGCTCGACCGGCTCGGGGTGGACGTGATCGAAGCGGGATTTCCCATGGCCTCGGAGGGCGATTTCGAAGCGGTGCAGGCAATCGCCACCATCATTCGGAGGCCGGTTATCGCAGGCCTGGCCCGCGCTTGCCGCGAGGATATCGAGCGCGCATGGGAAGCCTTGAAGTACGCGGCCCGTCCGCGCATTCACGTCTTTCTGGCAACTTCCGACATTCATCTGAGGCATAAGCTGCGCATCACCCGGGAAGAGTGCCTTGCGCAGGCCCGCGAATCGGTCGGGTTCGCCAAGTCACTCTGCCAGGACGTCGAATTCTCGCCCGAAGACGCCACCCGCACCGATCCCGATTTTCTTTGCCAAGTCCTTCAGGCCGTGATCGAAGCGGGAGCGACCACGCTTAACATTCCCGATACCGTGGGCTACACCGTGCCTGGTGAATTCGCGGAATTGATTTCCACGCTGCGCCGCCGCCTGCAGGGCATCGAAAACGTTACCATCTCGGCGCATTGCCACAACGATCTCGGCCTGGCCGTGGCCAACTCCATGGCCGCCGTTGCCGCCGGAGCGCGGCAGGTCGAATGCACGATCAACGGAATCGGCGAGCGTGCCGGCAACGCCGCCCTCGAAGAGATCGTCATGGCCATGCGGGTTCGTCAGGATCGTTATCCCTACGAAACCGTGGTTGCCGCGGAGCACCTGTTCCCCGCCAGCCTAATGCTGAGCGAGATCACCGGCGTGCCCGTGCAGCCGAATAAAGCCATCACCGGCCGCAATGCCTTCGCGCACGAGGCCGGAATTCATCAGGACGGCATGCTCAAGAATCCGCTGACCTACGAAATCATGACCCCGCAGTCGGTGGGTGTGCCCGACTCGAAGCTGGTGTTGGGCAAGCACTCCGGCCGCCATGCGCTCGCCATTCGCTGCGAGCAGCTCGGTTATCAATTCGACCGCCGCGCGCTCGACGACATTTACCGCCGCTTCGTGCGCCTGGCCGATAAGATCAAACACGTCGAGGACCATCATTTGCTGGAATTGATTCGCGAAACGCACAAGCCGGCCTCGTCGGCGACTCCCTTGTTCGAGCCGGTGTCCGGCGTAGCCGCCGCCTCGGCTGGCTCCTCGAACCAGGACGCAGCAAAGCCGTTCCCGATCGGCTCACCGGCCAGCGGTTTCGGAGTCTCCCTGCCCGTTCCCGCCGATCACCATCCCGAACAGGAAGACTATCTCTGGGGCGTGTAGTTTCTGGCGCGGTGTATGGTCTTGTGTTCTCGGGGGACCGCTCGTCGCTATGCGCAATTCCGGCGCTGCAGCCGTGCGCTTGGCCGGCAGCCGGCCGATCGCCGATCCGGGGCGTGGAAGAAAGGGCGGCCACGCGGTGCACTTCTGCGTGAACCAAGTGGGTTGCAAGAAGGTTTCCCGGGGGCACGGGCGGGTTTACCAGCGTCCGCCGAGAGCGGGCTGGCATTTCCGATCATGCCGCGACCGTCCAGGTCGAGCCCCGGCATGGAGCTTGGGATCGGCGTCTGCCGGGTCGAGAAATTGCAGGAAGAATAGAAGGCCCGCGCAGGAGCCATCCAGCGGGCGCCCACAAACCATCCTGGGGCCCTCGGAAATCCACGTGGAAGACCCCGGCGGCAAGGGGATTCGCTTCGGCTCCGCTCCGAAGCCGGCGCGGGATGCCATGGGGGCACGACTTCTGCTTTAAACTAAATCCCTCATGCTTCTCCATCTCACCATCCTCGCCGGCGACGGCATCGGGCCGGAGGTCACCGAACAAGCCGTTCTGGTTCTGCAAGCGGTTGCCGATGGGTTCGGCCATCAGCTGCAACTGCAGCACAAAAATGTCGGGGGCGCCGCGCTGACGGCGTCGAACGATCCGCTTCCCCCCGATACGCTCGCCGCTTGTTGCGCTTCGTCTGCGGTTCTTCTCGGCGCGGTTGGCGGTCCCGGATTCGATCACTATCCGCAACACCTTCGCCCGGAAGCCGGTCTGTTGCGCCTGCGCCGGGAATTAGGCGCTTATGCCAATCTGCGCCCCGCCATCTGCTTCCCCGCACTGGAAGATTGCTCGCCGCTTCGCCCCGAACTCGTTCGCGGCACCGATGTCATGATCGTGCGCGAACTGCTGGGCGGGCTTTATTTCGGTCAGCCGCGCTCGATTGCCGGATCCAGCGGCCATCGCCTGGCCACCAATACCATGACTTACGACGAGGCTTCGATCGAGCGCATCGCCCGCGTCGCTTTCGATCTGGCGGCGAAGCGCCGCCAAAAAGTTCTCTCGGTCGACAAGGCCAACGTCCTCGAGTGTTCGCGGCTTTGGCGTGAGGTCGTCACCGGCTGCGCGAAAGATTATCCAGGCGTGCAGCTCTCGCACATGTATGTCGATTCCGCGGCGATGTCGCTGGTGCAACACCCGCGCGAATACGATGTCGTGCTCACCGAAAACATGTTTGGCGATATTCTCTCCGATCAGGCCGGCGCCGTCGTCGGCTCGCTCGGCCTGCTGGCTTCGGCGAGCATCGGCGGCAAGGTTGGATTGTATGAACCGGTGCACGGTTCCGCGCCCGATATCGCCGGCAAAGGCATCGCCAATCCTCTGGGTGCAATTCTTTCTGTGGCCATGTTGTTGCGGTATTCGTTTCAGTTGGAGCGGCAGGCGGTTTGCATTGAAAAAGCGGTGTGCGCGCTGCTCAGTCAAGGCGCTCGAACCCCGGATCTGACCAGAAATGGTGCAAGCGCAATTTCAACTTCGCAGATGGGACAGCGCCTGATTGAAGCGGTCAAGCGGTCGGCCGACGCGGCCCACAGAAAGTCGGGGTGAATCGCTTTCCTGGAATCCGGATGGCCCGAGTCAACTTCGAAAACCTCCTAGACTCGGGGCGCGGGCCTTCCCGGCAGGCTTTCGACTGCGGCAGGGCTGGTGATCGCTCGTCGGCCGTTGTATTTGCCCCAAATGTCGTACCAACGGATGCGCAGCATTTCCTCGAACATGCGCGCCCCATCGACCAGCGGATTGATTCGGGTCCCGCCGGCGTGACCCCAGCGCACCGGAATCTCCTCCACGCGGAAGCCAAACTTCCGCGCCAGAAAGAGGATTTCCGGATCGAAGCCCCAGCCCTCGATGCGTTGTAGCGGCCAAATCGTTTGCGCCGCACGGCGGGTGAACGCCTTAAATCCGCACTGCGTGTCTTTGAAACCCAAACCCAGAATCAAACGGTTCAGCGCGTTGAAGATTCTGCCAATGAATTGCCGATGCAGAGATTGCCGCCGGGTCTGCAATTCGGCACGCAGCCAGCGCGAGCCAATCGCGATATCCGCCCCCGCCTCGATCGCTTGCAATAACTTCGGCATTTCCTCGATCGGCGACGACAGATCGGCATCACTGAAAAGGATGATCTCGCCCTGCGCCTTCAACATGCCGTGGCGCACGCTGTAGCCTTTGCCGCGGTTGCTTGGATTTCCGACCAGTTTAAGTCGAGGATGGCGTGCGGCAAATGAGCGAACAATTTCGGCGGTGTCATCGCGCGAGCCGTCGTCGACAACGATGACCTCTGCATCCCACCCTTGTTGGCGAACATAGGCGAGCACCTGCTCCAATGTCGGCGCGAGAC
>JASHRB010000259.1 GCA_030037575.1 Candidatus Sulfotelmatobacter sp.
GAATACGTTCGTTAGCATGCCGCCTATATCTTAGGGTTGCGCCATAAGAGGCGCCCATTGCTTTCGATACTCTGCTTTGGCTTTCTCAAAGACAGGAATATCCGGGTCCGCGTTCTTCCATCGATTTAGGAAATCCTCATAGGCCGCTTTGGCCTGCGCAGATCTCCCCTGCATCATGCAGGCGCGCCCCATCTGCAGACGCGCCAACGGACCAATCGGCGCAATCAGGACCACGCCGGGATGGTCAATGATCTTCTGGAACTCGATTCCCGCCCGTTCACCGTCTTTCGCCTCCAGGTAGGCCAGTCCTCTGATGTAGGCCGGAAGCAACTCCGCTGCAACTCCAGCTTCATAGGGACGAGCCGCTTCGAGCGCCTGCACTGCTCGCGCCGGATCCTTCTCGCGCAGAGCGATTGCGCCACGGATGGAGGGTAGATCGATGTACTGAACAACTGTATCTTGTGGGAAGTCCTTGTCGAGTTGACTGGCAAGGGGCTGTGCGCGGTCCACAGCCCCGGCGAGGGCGAAGGCAACCGCCGCTCCGTACAGTGTATCGCGGTCTTTGGCCAGGGAAAGAGCAGCTTCCGCGCTTCGCCGGGCTTTGGCGTCGTTTCCAAACTCGGCCTCGCGCTGCGCTTCCTCCAACTCGTATCCGGCAGCCGTCTCCTTTTCATCGGCCCGCCTGGCTGCTTCCGTTGCCTGATCGGTTAATTCTTTGGCGCGAGCCAGCTGTCCAGTGGTTGCAAGATTATCCGCCTGGTCGCCGAGGAAGGCGTCCTCAACCCCCGGTTCGCCGGATGCCCAGGTCATTTGTTTCTCCATCCCCGCGGTGTTTCGCTGCAGAAAAGCCGCGTCATAGAGGTAGAGCCGGAGAGTCGATGAATCGAGGTTCTGGGAGATGGCTTGCGCGGCAACGGCATTGGCTTCGTCGGGATGGTTAAGAAAGTTGTAGGCGTCGACCAGGTTGGCATAGCTTTGCCCGTCGTCAGAAGCCATGCGTACGGCTTCCTTGGCCAGATCGAGGCTCCGGTCCAGATTACCCAGATTGCTGTAGATCACGGCAAGGTTGGTTCTCGGCGCCTGCTCGTTCGGGAAGGTAGAAGCCCATAGCTCATAGATCTGAATAGCCTTAATGAGATCGCCGGTCACGAATTGGTAGTAATGGGATTCGATATAGAGCTTCTCGTGTTGGCTGACGTGCGCTCTGAGCTCATAGGCGTTTCGGATGTTCTCAGCCGCCAGACCGGTTTCGCCCAGATTGGAATACGCGTTGCCCAGGGCAGCGTAAGCCATGGCAAAGCGCGGATCCAGGCGGATGGCCTGCTGAAAGAAAGGCAGGCAAGCGGCGGATTCACCCTTCTGAATCATCGTCTGACGGCCAATGCTGTACGCCTGCAGCGCATCCAGCGAAGGGGTGGTCGCTTCCTCGATGGGTGTGTCGAATTTTTGCACCGTGCTGAGGGACTCGCCCAGCCGGGTGCGCAACTGGCCGGTGATATCGCCCAGGGCCTTCAGTACCAGTTCCTTGCTCGCAGCCGTGGTCTGAAGATCGCTGAGATGATCGCCGGTGCGACAGTTCACGGCCCTCACTCCCAGGACATATTCGGTTCCCAGCCTGGCGATCGACCCATTCACAACCGCCGCTCCGTCGTTACGCTGGCAAAGTTCCCGCGACAGCTCGGGCGTAAGCGCCGTAGCGGCTGGCTTGCCCATCAGGCGGAGCGACTCCTGCATCCGCTCTTCGGAGATCAGGCTGAGAAACGGAGACTGCTCGAGCTCGATCTCCATGGCCTCATGCAGGGTGGTGTCGAACACCGGCTCGCCCGTGTCGTTCGCCACATTGCCCAACACGACCCAGTCTCTTTTCCCAGCCGGGCCGGATGCACGAGCCGTGCTCCGGGCAACCGTCCCGTCGCCCTTGTTTCGAAATCTCAGCCCAAGAACCAAAAGAACCGCCACCGACACCGTCGCCAGCCCGGCCGACATCCAGCCCGCCAATCTGCGCCCCCGATTGTGAGCGTCCGGGGTCCTCGATAAGCCGGTTGATTCTTTTATCTGGTTTCCGACTGGGTCCTTTTCCAGGGCAAGCAGGCCGTTCGCCGATTCGGGGCGGCTGACCGAGGCGTTTACCGCCGGAGCCGATAACTGCTCGGTTGCCGATTCACGCTCCACGGCTCCGATAAATCGATAGCCCCTGCGCGGGATGGTGTCAATGCGGCAATCGCCGCCCTCCTCCCCAAGTGTTTTGCGCAATTGCCAGATGTGCACCGTAAGGTTCCCGTCTTCCACGAAGGAATCCGGCCAGACGCGACGCATAAGCTCATCTTTTTCGACGAGTTGTCCGTGTTTCTCCACCAGAACCACCAGGATTTCAGTCGCCTTGCGCTTCAAGGGCACGAGTTCTCCATTGCGAAAAAGGAGACACTGCGCCGTGTCCAGCCTAAAGGAACCGAATTTCCAGCGGGCGTCTTCTGGTCGATTCATGGGACTGCAGACGCGGATTTAGAGCGAATTAATACCTGATTAAGGGCTGATAAAGGACATTTACCACACCATCGCGGTTTCATGTTGCTTAGAGGTCGGGCGAATCGGGACCCCGGATGGAACGAGTGAGCAAAGTTTAGCACAGGTCCTTCTATCCGGAACCGCCAGCAGATTTCGAAGGCAATGGATAGCAGGCGCTGCAAATGCAAACAAGCCGGCCGAGAGGCCGGATCAAATAAGGAGATGGCATGATCGCACAGCAGATCAATTCGTCGCAGCTTTTAACCGCAACCGTTCACCCCTCGCGCAACCACGGCATGCTCTCCCTGCCGGCCCTGGCAGTTGTCCTGCTGCTTGGCCTCGCCGCCACGCCGGCCCAGGCGCAGTCCGGCCGCCTCAGCATCCAGCAGCTGGGCGATGCTCTGACTAGCTATGGAAAGAACACGGTCACCCAGAACGGCCGCACCTTCTATACCGTCGAGTGCGGGAATCGAAATTGGAAGAGCAGCGTATACGTGAGCCTGTCTCCCAATGGAAATGTCATCTGGATGGCGATCGATACGGCGCAGCTGCCCAGCCAGACTTCAGCCGCCACGCTGGCTAACATGTTGAAGAAGAACTCAGACCTCGGCCCCATGTTCTTCTCCCTCGACGGAAGCTGGGTTCGCCTCTCCTATCCGCTTGCCAACGCCGACATGTCCGAAGCCAAGGTCAAGGCCTATGTGGCCCTGCTGGTGAACACGGCCGTTGACACCATGCCGCTCTGGAAGCCGAGGACCGGTGGAACAGGAAACTGACATGTCCGCAATTCCAGGAACGTACCGGCTGATCGGATGTGCCGGAGCTCTCACCAATGCCAACCTAAAACAACCACGGAGGTGGTTTATGAATCGTCGTCGCATGGCAGCAATCGCATTCGTGCTGATCTCAGTAGCGGCCGTTTACAGCAAGAACCAAGAGCACCAAGCCAACAACCCATACGCCCAAATGCAATCCCAGTTTGCCCGGGCCGGCGACACCGCTCGTCTGTCGCCCAGTCCGGCGAGGCACTCACCGGAGCAGGCAACCCAGGTTGATCCCTACGCACAGGCACCGGAAGGCTCCCGTGCCGCCGGCATAGGCACGTACATCCCGGTTTCGTCCGACGCGGGCGGGTCGCGGTCAGACAGTTACGACGCAGGCGATTCCGGCGCAGGTAATTCCCGACCGGCTGCCGGATCGACCGCGCCCGATTTTGCCTCATGGACGCGCCAGACCGGCGGCGATCATTCTGCCGCCGTGGCTTTGCCTCCAGGCTGGAGTCTGTTCGAAATCGCCAAAGGCACGGCGGGCGTTTCCGGACCGAACAAGGAGCAGGTGGTGCTCGGCTTTCAGACTTTCGTGACCCCCGGATCGCGGAACTACGCACCCTACATGGGACCTGAGCAGGCGCTGCAATGGTTTCTGCGAATCCAGGGCGTACGCTTGGTGCGGATCGTGGACCGCGCGCCGGCCGGGCAGCGAAATGCGGGCGGGCAGGGGGAGTTCATGACCGTCGAGACACAGACCCAGGAGGGCAGGCAATACAAGTCCCTGGCCCTGGTGATGACCAACCTCATGCAGATGAATATCTGGAAGTTCTACCTCTCTTATGTGTCTGCGCCGGAACCGCGGTTCGACGCTGAGGCTCAGACCATGATGGGGATCTGGAAGAGCTGGAAGCTCGACCCCGGCTATGTGCAGGGCAGCCTGGACCATGCCCAGAAGACCGTGCAGCAGACAGCGGCGTGGATGGGAGACCACATCCGGCACAACCAGCAAGTGAATGCCAACGTGAACGCAGGAATCGACAATGCGCTGCGCGGCGTGAGCGTGATGGAAAACACCGACACCGGCGGGCGCGGCGAAGTACAAATTGGCACCGAGCAACAGGTCCTCCGCGACTGCGAGCGGCGGGGCATGAGCTGCCGCGAAGTCCCCACAAGCGAGCTAGTGCAACCGCAATGACCGCCCTGGGAGACCGTGCTGGGGTTGCTGAGGAAGTCCCATTGGAGGGAAGCGGGGATCTGACTCCCGAATAGGGCGGAGAGCATCCAGGTGCGCTTTAGCCCCAGAGGCATGTTCCCCGCCAAGTTGATCCCGGCGCACGCACACAGTTCGCACGCAGAATCGAAGTGACGGTTCTCCAACTTCCCAATGGCCGACCAACCGCCCAGAGCTGCACAGGCGTCATCGGAGCCGGAGCACCAAGAGCCGCTTAGCCGGAATGCGACTCTTCGGCATGAACGACGGCGTAGTTCACAAGCACGCATCCTCCTTCGAGCGGACGGCACTCCTCCATCATCAATTTCACACGATGCCCCGGATCACGGAATGTCGGGATTCCTGAGCCGAGCAGAATCGGGTGAATGTTCAAGCCGATTCGGTCCACCAAGCCGGCCGCCAGGAGCGACTGTGCCAGTTCGCCACCGCACATCAGACAGATTCCCTTGCCCGGCCGGCGCTTGAGGCCCTGGACGAATTCAACTGCGTCCGCCTTGACGAGCTCCACTCCCGGCTCGTCAATCGATTGGAGCGTCCGCGAGAATACGTATGTCCGCAGGGCTGATTCATTGCGCGGCTTGTCTTTCCCCCACTTTTTACCCGTGCTCGCCTCCCGGCCAGAAGAAACGGCAAAGTCATAAGTCTTTCGGCCCATGAGGATCGTATCCACATCCCTCCAGAACTTGGTCATTACGTCCTGCACATCTTTGCTGAAATGCAGCCAGTCGATAGCGCCATCTACGCCAGCCAGGAATCCGTCCAAGCTGACGGCTCCGCCGTAGGTCACAGTACGCATCGCCGTTACTCCTTCTGCCAAAATCCTCAAACTAAATGACGATTTAGAAACAAATACTATATGCTCGTTTAGAAACGGTCAAATCGAATGAGCCCGCGTCCCAGGAAGGTGACCGATCAACAACTCTTTGCTGCCGCTCACGCGGTCATGAGCAGGGCTGGGCCGCGCGAGCTGACGCTCGCCGCCATCGCCAAAGAAGCTGGCGTCACGGCGGCCGTGTTGGTACAGAGATTCGGATCGAAACGCTCCTTGCTTCTTGCCTTGTTTGAGGAAGCCGCTAACGGTGCGAGCGAATTTATGGCAGGCCTGGCGAAGCAGCATGCCTCTCCGCTCGCCGCCCTGCTTGCCTATGCCGACTGCATGGCTGGCATGGCAGCCTCTCCGGCTGCGCTTGCTCGCAACCTTGCCTACCTGCAGATTGATCTGACGGACCCGGACTTTCGCGGACACTTGGTAAAGCAAGCGCGGGCCACGCGCGCGGCGTTGCGGCGGCTGGTTCAAGCGGCTGTCCAGGCATGCGAGCTTACCCGAAATGTGCAACCCGCACAGTTGGCGCGAACCATCGAGGCAACCTTAAACGGTTCCCTGCTCACCTGGGCGTTCTATCAGCAGGGGAGCGCCGCGCAGTGGATTCGTGCCGACTTAAGCGCGGTACTGGCCCCTTACTCGCGGAAGCGGCACAGATGACCCTCCACCTGCCCGATTACGATTCTGTCGGTTTCAGTGCGCGGTTAGCGTCGCATGTGGAGAGCCTCTGGTACTGCGATGGATATCAGGGAATTCATCGTACGGAACGAGTGCTGCCGAACGGGCGATTTCAGTTGGTCATTAGTCTCGCCGACGACTTCTTACGGGCCCCCACTGATCCGATGGGCGGTGGGGGCCAGTTCG